>JAYTZZ010000140.1:0-9349 GCA_043741595.1 Hyphomicrobiales bacterium
GCTTCCGGCCATGGCGCCGTGGAGTGGGCGATCGCGTGGTATCCGGGCGATGGATTCGTGCGCTCCTACGCCAACACCATCCCGACCGGCGAAGGCGGCACCCACGAAACCGGCCTCCGTAACGCGCTCACGCGCGGCCTCAAGGGATACGCCGAGCTTTCCGGCAACAAGCAGGGTGGCGTCATCACTGCGGACGACGTCATGACCTCGTCGGGTGCCATGCTCTCCGTCTTCATTCGCGAGCCGGAGTTCGTCGGCCAGACCAAAGACCGCCTGTCCTCGACCGAAGCCACGCGCATTGTCGAGAACGCTATCCGCGATCCCTTCGATCACTGGCTTGCGGCCTCTCCGAACGATGCAACCAGTCTGCTCGACTGGGTTGTCGAGCGCGCCGAGGAGCGCCTCCGCCGCCGGCAGGAAAAGGAGATCGGCCGGCAGAATGCATCGCGAAAGCTGCGCCTACCGGGGAAGCTCGCCGATTGCAGCACGACCACCAAACTCGACACGGAAATCTTCATCGTCGAAGGCGATTCCGCCGGCGGTTCGGCGAAGCAGGCGCGCAACCGCACCACCCAGGCGATCCTCCCGCTCCGCGGCAAGATCCTCAACGTCGCCAGCGCCGGCCGCGAGAAGCTAACGCAGAACCAGCAGCTCGCCGATCTCCTCCAGGCGTTGGGCGTCAGCCCCGGCGCTGCCTACCGCGCCGACGACCTCCGCTATGACCGCGTCATCATCATGACCGACGCAGACGTGGACGGCGCCCATATCGCCTCGCTCCTCATCACCTTCTTCTATCGGGAGCTCCCGGAGCTCATCCGCGGTGGCCATCTCTATCTCGCTGTGCCGCCGCTCTACCGGCTGACACAGGGCGCCAAGACTCTCTACGCGCGGGACGACGCCGACCGCGAGCGTCTGTTGAAGAAGGAATTCAGCGGCAAGGGCAAGGTCGAAGTCGGCCGCTTTAAGGGCCTCGGCGAGATGATGCCGGCGCAGCTGAAAGAAACGACCATGGACCCGGCGAAGCGGACGCTACTTCGCGTCGAGATCGCCGAGGGCAAGGAAACTCCTGCCGCCGTCGAGAGTCTCATGGGCAACAAGCCCGAGGCGCGCTTCCGCTTTATTCAGGAGCGCGCTGAGTTCGCGGGCGATCTGGACATCTGACCGTCCCGCGGCCAAGCTGGCCGCCGAGCTTGGGGCCAGTGCGGGAGGCATGCATGTCTGCACGAGCAATCGCGACAGTTGTGGCCGCGACGATCGCCGGTTTTCTCGCCCTCTCCCTTCCGGTTTCAGCCGATGAGCTCCTCGACGGACTCAAGACGCTCCCCGGCAACGTCGATGATGTCCGCGTCGGTGGCACTTGGGATCGCGACGGCAAGAGCGGCGTCTATCGCGTGATTGTCGCGCGAAGCGGCGGCGATGCCATCACCGCCCGTTTGTTCATCCAATGGGTCGCCTATCAGGACGACGGTTCACTCACCGTTCAAGACACCGTCGAGATACAGGAGCTTGCCGATCTCAAGGTCGATATCGTCGATTTCACCTCAGAATCGGACAACGACGGCCTCTCGGTCTTCCTCCAGACGCTCGATCCGGACGGCAGCGCTGACGGCAACTACGAATTGATCGTCAGTTCACCCACCCAACACAAGTTTGCTCCTGCGTCGAATTAGCCGCCGCCGGCCACGCTGACAGCGTTTTCAGAGGCGCGGCAGGCATTTACCGCAACGGGCAACTGTCATTGACTTGAAGCCCCGAGCGCCTATGTTCCGCCTCGATAATTCATCCGCGCCGCCCCCTTGAAGGGCATCGCCATAGCCGCGCCCCAAAATCAGCGCGGCCGTTGGGTTGACCAATCCCCGAATGAGTTTCCAAGACCTCGGACTGAGCCCGAAAGTCCTCGCCGCCGTCGAGGCCAGCGGGTACACGGAGCCGACGCCGATTCAGGCGCAGGCGATCCCGCACGTGCTCGCTCGCCGCGACGTCGTCGGCATCGCTCAGACCGGCACAGGCAAGACCGCCTCCTTCGTGCTGCCGATGATTACGGTGCTGGAGAATGGCCGTGCCCGGGCGCGCATGCCGCGGACGCTCATCCTTGAGCCGACGCGCGAACTCGCCGCCCAGGTCGAGGAAAATTTCGCCCGCTACGGCCGCAATCACAAGCTCACCGTCGCCCTCATCATTGGCGGCGTCTCGTTCGACGACCAGATCAAGAAGCTCGACCGCGGCGTCGACATCCTCATCGCCACGCCCGGCCGCCTGCTCGACCTTTTCGAGCGCGGCAAGATCCTGATGAACGGTGTCGAGATTCTGGTCATCGACGAAGCCGACCGCATGCTCGACATGGGCTTCATCCCGGACATCGAGCGCATCTGCAAACTCCTGCCGCCGGCGCGCCAGACCCTCTTTTTCTCCGCGACCATGCCGCCGGAGATCAAACGCCTTGCCGACGCGTTCCTGAAGGATCCCGTGCGTGTCGAAGCATCGAAGCCAGCAACGGCCGCCACCACGATCAGCCAGTACATCGTGAGTTCCGGCCGCGAGCCGGTCGACAAGCGCGCCGTTCTCCGCGCGCTCATCCGCGGCGCCACCGATTTCAAGAACGCCATCATCTTCTCCAACCGCAAGCGCGATGTGGCAACGCTCCAACGTTCCCTCGCCAAGCACGGCTTCAACGCCGGCGGCCTCCATGGCGACATGGACCAGCGCTCGCGCACACAGACGCTTGACGATTTCCGCAAGGACAAGCTGACGCTGCTGGTCGCCAGCGACGTCGCGGCGCGCGGGCTCGATATTCCGGCTGTGAGCCACATCTTCAATTTCGACGTGCCAACCCACGCCGAGGACTACATCCACCGCATCGGTCGCACCGGCCGCGCCGGATTGAAGGGCACGTCCATCACCATCGCCACTTCACTCGACCGCAAGTACGTCGCAGCGATCGAGAAGATGATTGGTCACCCGATACCGCCGATGGAAGTCGAGGCCGGCGAAGAGCGTGCCGCTGCATTCAGCAAGGGGCGCGGTGAGCGCGAACACGCGCCCGCCGAGAATGAAAGCAGGGGCCGCCATCAGCGCGGCGGTCGTGGTGAGCGCCGTCCGCATCGGAATGAACACGCCCGCAGCGAGGCGCGCCCGGTTACCCCGGAATTGGTAGGCGCGCTCCCCGTCCAGGCTGTACGCGCGGAGGCATCGCGTCCCGAGCCTTCTCACGCCGAAGCGAGCCACCCTCTGCCGCCGCGGAGCGATGCTCCGCGCGACCGGCAGCCGCAACACCAGATGCGCCGCGAGGAACATCATCGCCGCGATGCGCCGCGCGACAATCATCCGCGCAGGGACGACCATCGCCGCGAGCACCACCGCGACCGCGACGACGGCCCCAAGGTCATCGGCCTCGGCGATCACATGCCGGAGTTCCTGCGCCGGCCGGTGAAGCTGCCGACCGAGTCAGAATAGCTTCGCAAATTTTGGGAAATGTCAGCGGCGCTTCGGCGCCGTTTTCTTTTTGGGTTTCGGTTTGGGCTTCCGAGCTGCCGGCTTCTTCTTCGCAACAGCCTTCTTCGCCTTGGGCTTCTTCGCCCTCTCGGCGACAACGAAGGCGGCAAGAGCCCATTCGCGGAATTCTTCGGGCTCGTCATAGAGCCGCTCCGGAACGCGCCAATATGACGTCGAGACGTTGGCCCGGTGCCGGCCCTGATAGATCCAGGGCGTGCTGCCCTCCGCTTCAAATCGCTCGAGCGTTGTCTCGTCGGCTTTCAGGAACAACACGTCGTCATCGACGAGACCGAACATCACACTGTCCTTGAAGACGCCGATGCCGCCGAACATGCGCCGAAGGCTTACACCACGGACGGGTTCGAACAATTCCTCGAGGAGTTCGTTGAAGCCGCCGGCCATCGCCGCGGTTAGTGCGCTGCTTCCGCGGCGCGCTCGGCGGCCGGCTTCAGAAGCACGGATTCGCCACAGCCGCACGACGAGACCTCGTTCGGGTTCTTGAAGGTGAACCCGGTGCGGAGTTTGGTCGCCTCGAAATCCATCGTCGCGCCGAGCAGGAACAGCACCGCCTTCGGATCCACGAAGATGCTGACGCCATGCTCGCTGACGACGTCATCGGCGGGGTTCGGCGTTTCCACCGGGTCAAGCGTGTAGGCCATCCCGGCGCAGCCAGCATTCTTCACGCCTACGCGAACGCCCACCAGCGCCTTATCGTTCCCGTCGACCAACTCGCGGACGCGCTCGGCGGCGCGTTCGGTAACCGAGATAACGGAAGGGCGGGGACGGGTGGAGGCCATGCAGTTCCTTATCAACGCCGGTTCAAGGCCGGTGCATGGTCCACAAGGTAGGCTTTTCGCCAATGGAAACAAGCATCTGCATCAATACCAGTCCAGCGCGACCCGCGCCTCGTCGGACATGCGGCTTTGATCCCACGGTGGGTCGAAGACCATATTGACGGTGACGTTGCCGACGCCGGGCACGAGGCTGACAGCGTTCTCCACCCACCCAGGCATTTCACCGGCGACCGGACAGCCCGGCGCGGTCAGAGTCATGTCGAGGTCGATGTTGCGGTTATCGTCGATGTCGACCTTGTAGATGAGGCCGAGCTCATAGATGTCCGCGGGGATTTCGGGGTCGTACACCGTCTTCAGCGCCGCAGTGATATCGTGCGTCAGTCGCTCAAGCTCTTCCGGCGCGATGGCCGAGCCTGTCGGATGGAGCGTCGTCGGTGTCGCCGCCGGGGTCGGTTCCGGTGCGGCTGGTGCGGGCGGGGTTGCGATGTCGCTCATCAGCTCATCTCAGACAAAGAACTCGTGGGCCTTCTGCAAGGCCTCGGCAAGGCGATCGACTTCATCCATCGTATTATAGAGCGCGAAGGAAGCACGGCACGTTGCCGTCACTCCATATCTTGCCAGCAGCGGCTGGGCGCAATGCGTCCCGGCGCGGACAGCCACCCCGGCCCGGTCGATGATCGTCGAAACATCGTGCGGGTGGGCGCCGGCCATATTGAACGAGACGATGGCGCCCTTACCCTTGGCCTTTCCGTAGATGGTCAGGCTGTTGATACGCGACAGGCGCTGGTGGGCATATTCGGCAAGGCGCGCCTCGTGCGCTCCGATCTTCTCCCGGCCGATGCCCTCGACATATTCCAGCGCTGCGCCGAGACCGATCGCCTGAACAATGGGCGGCGTGCCCGCCTCGAAGCGGTGTGGCGGATCGGCGTAGGTGACGCGCTCGGTTGAGACGTCGCCGATCATCTCGCCACCGCCCATGTAGGGCGGCATTGCGCGGAGCCGATCACGCCTGCCGTAAAGCACGCCGATGCCGGTCGGCCCGTAAAGCTTGTGGCCGGTGAACGCATAGAAGTCGCAATCAATGTCCTGCACATCGACCGGCAGATGCACCGCGCCCTGTGCCCCGTCAATCAGCACCGGGATGCCACGCTCATGCGCAATGCGGCAGATTTCCTTCACCGGCACGACCGTGCCAAGCACATTCGACATATGCGTGATGGCGACGATCTTCGTCCGCGCCGTCAGCAGCTTGGTGAATTCATCGAGGAGGAACGTGCCGTCGTCGGCGACCGGCGCCCATTTGATGACTGCGCCTTTACGCTCGCGGTGGAAGTTCCACGGTACGATGTTGGAGTGGTGCTCCATGATCGAGAGCACGATCTCGTCGCCCTCGTTGATGCCGTCGCGTCCGAAGGAGTCGGCAACGAGATTGATGCCCTCGGTGGCGTTGCGGGTGAAGATGATCTCGTCGGTGTGCGCGGCGTTAATGAAACGCCGCGCCGTCTCGCGCGCCTTTTCGTAAGCCTCGGTCGCCGCGTTCGACAGGAAATGCAGTCCGCGGTGGACGTTGGCGTACTCGCTCGTATAGGCGTGCGTGACCGCATCGATGACGGCTTTCGGCTTCTGCGCTGAGGCGCCATTGTCAAGATAAACCAATGGCTTGCCGTAAACCTCCCGGGACAGGATCGGGAAATCTCGGCGGATCGCCTCGACGTCGTAGCCTGCGGAAACGGGGGCGTTCATCCCACCCTCGTGCCGCGCTTGTTGAGCCATGCGGTGACGCTCCGCTTCAGCACTGTCCCGATTTCCTCGTCGCCGAGCGCATCGATAGCGTCGTCGAGGAACGCCTCGATCAGCAGCCGCTCCGCCTCGGCCTGCGGAACGCCGCGCGCCATCAGATAGAAAAGCTGCGTCTCATCGATCCGCCCCGATGTTGCGCCGTGGCCGCACTGGACGTCGTCGGCGAAAATCTCGAGCTCCGGCTTGGCATCGAACTCAGCGGTGTCCGACAGTAGAAGCGCCTTGCTCATCATCTTCGCGTCGGTCTTCTGCGCGCCGGGTTCGACGATGATCTTGCCCTGGAACACTCCCCTCGCCTCATCGTCGACGACGTTCTTGACGAGCACGCGCGTGTTCGCGCCCGGCAGAGCATGGTCGATCAGCAGCGTCATGTCGGCGTGCTGCCGGCCACCGATCATCCCCGCGCCGTGGATGCCCATCCGCGTATGGTCGCCTCCAGTACTCAGGAACATCTGGGCCCGCGAGATCGCGGCGCCTGCCGTTACCGTCATATGATCGAAGCGCATATCCGGCGCGAGCGTCAGCAGCGTAGTCCCGAGGTGCAGGGTGCGGTCGCCTTCAGCCTGAAGTTTCGCCCAGGTAACGGTCGCCCCCCTGCCCGCGGCGATCTCAATCGCGACATTCGTCTGATGCTCGCCGCCATCTGGACCGCGGTGGGTCTCGATTACCTTGATCGAAGCGTCGGCGCCGATGCGGAAACTGCTTCGCACGAACGCGGCGTGCGGCGCGCCGATCGTTGAAAGATGCAATATTTCCAGCGGTTTAGCCAAAACTGTGCCATCACGCACAACGACGCTCACGCCGTCGTGGGCAAACGCGGTATTGAGCGCCAGCACCGCGTCGCCAGTGGCGATCTGCGGCGTGGCGAGCAGCGCCGATGCGTCATGGCTGTCGGCTTCGAGCACAAGCGAACTTGGAGCGACTTCAACGCCGGCGGCGAGTAGCGCCGCGCGGTCGGAGAGCGCGTCGAAGAAATATCCGTCGACGAGGACAAGTCGGTAGCGAGCGAGTCCGTCGAGAGGATCAAGCAAATCCCGCAGAGTGTGGGCCGCGATGGTATCGAGAGGGCGCCTTGCCGGCGGCGCGGCCTTTTTCATAAGCGCGCGAAGGTCGGTGTATTTGTATTCCTCGACGCGGCGATGCGGCAAACCAGTGCGGCGGAATTTGTCGAAAGCTGCCGCCCGGATTGCGCGCACCCGCTCGCCGCCAGGCAGGCCGCCGAGCACGTCCTCGAAATGGACGACGAGCGCCTGTTCGGCCTCGGTGCGGATGATGCGCGGTTCGGCGGTCATGGCAAACTCAGGCGGCTGCGCCGGTGAACTCGGCGTATCCCTTCTCCTCCAGTTCCAGTGCCAGCTCTTTACCGCCAGAGCGGACGATGCGACCGGCGGAAAGGACGTGCACGAAGTCCGGGATGATGTGGTTCAGGAGCCGCTGGTAGTGGGTGATGACGACAATGCCGCGCTCGGGCGATTTCATCGCTGTGACGCCATCGGCGACGATGCGCAGCGCATCGATGTCGAGGCCGGAGTCGGTCTCATCCATCACGCAAAGCGACGGCTCCAGCAGAGCCATCTGCATGATTTCGTTGCGCTTTTTCTCACCACCCGAGAAACCGACGTTTAGCGGCCTCCGCAGCATCTCCTGCGAGACGTTTAGCCGGTCCGAGACGTCGCGCACTTTGCGGACGAAATCCGGCGTCGAAAGTTCGTCGAGTCCGCGCTTCTTGCGCTGCGCGTTCAGTGCCGCCTTGAGGAACGTCATGGTGGCGACGCCCGGAATCTCGATCGGATACTGGAACGCAAGGAACACGCCGGCCGCTGCGCGTTCGTCAATCGGCATCTCGAGCAGGTCTTCGCCCTTGTAGGTGACCGACCCTTCCGTCACCTGATAGCCCGGACGTCCGGCGAGCACATAGGCAAGCGTCGATTTGCCTGAACCGTTTGGCCCCATGATTGCATGCACCTCGCCAGCCTCGACCTTCAGGTCGATACCCTTGAGACTCTCGCGATCGTCGACCGCAACGTGCAGGTTCTTGATTTCAAGCAAGGCGGTCATTCTTCTCCGTCCCAATAGTCGAGCGAGTTTTGCTGGCGGCCCACGTAGCGGAGGCCGCTCTTGCCCGTTGCCCAGTCGAAGCGCGACGAAACCGCGAACTTGCCGGAATCGGGATATTCCACCACATCGGAGTTGCCGGGGTTCGCCGAAATGCCGAGATACTTCAGCGTTGTCGTGCCGGTGTTGACGAGTTGATGCGCAACTTCCGCGCCGCCGGTCGGCGCCGCGAGCACGTCTCCCGCCTTCACCGGATAAGTTTCCGCGCCGAAACGATAACTCCCCTCGCCTTCAAGGATCAGGAATAGCTCGTGCGTCTGGTGGTGTGCATGGAAGGGGAACGCCTTCTTGCCCGGCTCGACCACGTGCAGATTCACGCCGATGCCGGTTGAGCCAATCAGGCGGCCGAACGATCCGGTTTTTGCGTGGAAGCCCTTGCCGTTGCCGCTATCACGCAACGGCACATCGGCAAGATTGATGACGGGCTTTAGGGTCTTGTCGTTCATGCAACCACCTTTTGCCGGCGAAGAGCGCTAACCGACGCTCCCCTCGAGGCTGATCGAGATCAGCTTCTGCGCCTCTACGGCGAACTCCATCGGCAGCTGCTGGATCACGTCCCTGACGAAGCCGCTGACGATGAGCGCCACCGCCGCCTCGTCATCAAGGCCGCGGCTCTTGGCATAGAAGAGCTGGTCGTCGGAGATCTTCGAGGTCGTCGCCTCATGCTCGAACGTCACCGACGAGTTCTTCGCCTCGATATAAGGGATCGTATGTGCGCCACATTTGTCGCCGATGAGGAGTGAGTCGCAGTTGGTGTAGTTGCGCGCGCCCGTCGCCTTGCGGTGGCTGGTGACGAGCCCACGATAGGTGTTGTTCGAGTTGCCGGCGGCGATGCCCTTGGAGATGATGCGGCTCTTCGTGCGCTTGCCGAGGTGGGTCATCTTGGTGCCCGAGTCGACCTGCTGGTGGCCGTTCGACACCGCGATCGAATAGAACTCGCCGGTCGAGTCGTCGCCGCGCAGGATGCAGCTCGGATACTTCCAGGTGATCGCCGAGCCGGTTTCGACCTGCGTCCATGAAATCTTGGAACGGTCGCCGCGGCAGTCGCCGCGCTTGGTGACGAAGTTGAAGATGCCGCCCTTGCCGTTGGCGTCGCCCGGATACCAGTTCTGCACGGTCGAATATTTAATCTCGGCGTCGTCGAGCGT
>JAYTZZ010000141.1:0-4007 GCA_043741595.1 Hyphomicrobiales bacterium
TCGTCCGGCGCTGGCCGACGCGCGGTTATTGGGCCAAAATCAAAGCCGCCCCTCAAATGCGTGACGGTGCTGCAACCAAATGGCAAGAATCATGGACGATCAATGGACCGCGGTGGACCGCTATTTCGGTGACCGGTTGCTGCCGCCAGATACGGTGCTCGAAGCGGCGCTGGACGCAAGCAGTGCCGGCGGGCTTCCCGAAATCAACGTCGCGCCGAATCAGGGCGCACTCCTCCAGATTCTGGCGCGGGCAGTCGGTGCCAAGCGCATCCTGGAAGTCGGCACCCTCGGCGGCTATTCGACCATCTGGCTGGCGCGCGCGCTACCCAAAGGGGGCAAGCTGATCACGCTTGAGGTGGACAGGAAGCACGCCGATGTGGCCCGGACGAATTTCGAACGCGCCGGACTGTCGGATGTGATCGAGCTTCGGCTCGGCAACGCCATCGACCTCTTGCCGAAGATCGCCGCCGAGAAACTCGGGCCCTTCGACCTGAGCTTCATCGACGCGGACAAGGCCGGCAACGCCGACTATTTCGACTGGGCGCTAAAACTGTCGCGGCCGGGGAGCCTGATCATCGTCGATAATGTCGTGCGCGGAGGCGCGGTCGCGGACTCCGGGAGCCGCGATTCTTCCGTCAAAGGCGTTCACCGCCTCGTGGACCGCGTTGCTGGCGAGAAGCGGGTGATGACGACTGTCATCCAGACCGTCGGCGTGAAGGGGTACGACGGGCTGGCGATCTCGGTTGTGCTGGGGTGACGCCCACCTTGACACCGGCCTTTTCGCCCGACGCGAGAATGAGATCGAGAACCTGCTGGATATTGGCGGCGCGGCGGAAGCTCGGATCGCCATTCACGCCGGAAGCAACCGCGGCGGCAAAGCGCTGGTAGGTTGTCGGCACGGGCGAGCACTTCACCTTCCTCCATTTCATCGTGTCGATGTCTTTGCCGGTGCAGATCTGCAGCGACGATTGTTTTCCGTCGGTGTGCAGCATGATCGCGCCCTTGTCGCCGAAGATCGAGACGCGAAGCTCGTTGAAGTTGCCGGTAGCAAAGCGCGTCGCCTGGATCGTACCGAGCGCACCGTTCTGCAGTTCGGCGGTGACCGCGAAGGAATCGTTGGCGTCGAGATTGTATTCGCCGATCTTGTCACCGGGCGCCTTGTGGAACGTCTTCACCCGCGGCGAGAGAGATGCGATGTCGCTCCCCGCGGCGAAGGTCGCGAAATCGATGAGGTGGATGCCGATATCGCCAACCGTGCCTTTCGACCCGTGGGCGGTCGACAGGCGCCAGAGCCAGCGCGATTCCGTTCGCCAATCGCCCCACTGCTTGCCGACGAGCCAGCTCTGCAGGTACGAGGCTTCGAAATGGCGCACGACGCCGAGCGCGCCGGAGGTCGCAAGTTCGCGCGCCTTATAGAGGGCAGGCGAGGCGCGGTAGGTCAGGTTGACCATGTTGACAACGCCCTTGGCCTCGGCGGTATCGGCCATTTCCTTGGCGAGCGGGTAGGTGGTCGCCAGCGGTTTCTCGCAGAAGACGTTCTTTTCGGCAGCTAGCAGCTTCATCGTGGTCGGATGATGCACAGCGTCCGGCGTCACGTTGGCGGCGGCATCGAACTGGCCCCAGGCGATCGCCTTGTCGAGGTCGGTGAAGCGCTTCGCGATCTTGTGGGCGTCGGAGAAAGTAGCGAGCCGCTTTTTGTTGGTCTCAACAGCGGCGACGATTTCAACGCCTTTGATTGCCGCGAAATTCTTCGCGTGCGCCTCGGCCATGCTGCCGGTGCCGATGATGAGGAGCTTCATGGGACGCTCCTACCGGCCGCCATGGCCGGCGGCGCTGAGCGTCGGCCCCTTTACGGTGATCGGCTCCTGCGCCTTGATGTTCTTCTGCTCCCATTCGGACACAGAGAAGCGCGATGGATTGTAAGCCCACTTCACTGCATTGCGCAGCACGATCTGCACGTTCTTGTCGTGGTAGATCGGATAGACCTCGTGGCCGGGCGAGAAGTAGAAGATGCGCCCGCCGCCGCGCTTGTAGGTGATGCCGGAGCGGAAGACGTTGCCGCCATCGTACCAGCTGATGAACACGGTTTCCATCGGCTCGGGGACGGAGAAGGGCTCGCCGTACATCTCGGTTTCCGGGACGATGAATGAAGGCTCGAGCCCCGCCGCGATCGGGTGGGTGCGGTTGACGACCCAGACCCGCTCCTTCTCGCCCGCCTCGCGCCACTGCAGCGCGCACGGGCTACCCATGAGCTTCTTGAAGATCTTGGAGAAGTGGCCGGAGTGCAGGACGATGAGGCCCATCCCCTCCCACACGCGTTCGGCGACGCGATCTACGACGGCATCCGACACGTCGCCGTGGGCCCTGTGGCCCCACCAGGTGAGCACGTCGGTATCCTTCAGGCGGGCGGCGGTGAGGCCGTGTTCAGGCTGGTCGAGGGTCGCGGTCGAGACCGAGATGCCGGGATCGGCCGCAAGCGCATCGGCAATGGCACCGTGCATTCCCTTGGGGTAGATCGACTTCACGACAGCATTCTCACGGTCGTGGACATTCTCTCCCCAGACAACGGCCCGAATCGTCATTTCACAGGTCTCCGGAAGGGGTGGCCAAGTCTGCAGGGATAGCGAGCCCCGGCGCCATTCGGCGGCGCGCACATATACTAAAGGCGCCGCTAACTTGCACGGCCCTTTTCTTTCAAATCGCCTTTGGAAGGCTTTCGACCGGCGCATCTAACCGGCCCAAATGTCGCAGCAGATGTCTGTTGTGTGTGACGGTCGTCACTGCGAACAGGAACCGTTACTGCAATGAAGCGTTAATGGCTGATCGTGTATTGACGAGTCGGGTCGGTCTGGGAGGTTTTTCGCACCATGAGTTTAGCCCTTCGCGTCGTGGCGTTTTTTGTCATCAGTGCGTCCTCCACGGCCGTTCTTGCCCTTCCCTACCTTTCGATTCAATAGCTCGGCGTAGGCCCCGGCGACGGCCAGTTTCCGGCGCGCCCTCAGCTTCCACCTATTCCGCTAGGGCAGAGCTTGCACCGCGACGGCCGCGGGCGGTTCTCCGCGCCGTTGGCGTTCAATCATCGACACAAAGGCCGCCTCAAGGTGGCCCGTGAGGCGAGCAGTATCGAAGAGCGGCGTCGAATCCCTGTTGGCGGCGAGCTTTGCCTTCATGGCGGCGAGAGCCGCTGGCTCGCGCGCCAGACGCAGCGCAAGGGCGGCATATTCCTCCAGTGATGGCGTCGCCATTTCCGGAAGCCCGATAGCATTGAGCAGGCTCGTCGCGACGCGGCTTGTGAACGTATCGCCGGTGCAGGTGAGCACCGGGAGGCCGGCCCAGAGCGCGTCGCATGCAGTGGTGTGGGCGTTGTAGTGGGTAGTGTCCAGGAACAGGTCAGCGACGCGATGACGGGCGAGATGCTCGTCAGGTGGCGCATGGGGCGCGAAGATGAGGCGATCTGGCGCGACCCGCCGCGCCACTGCCTCGCGACGGAGATTGTCCGGCACTGACGGATTGCTCGCCATCAGCCACAACACGCTGCCCTCAATTTCCCGTAGCAGCCGCATCCAGACGTCGAAGATGGCCGGCGTGATCTTGTAGCTGTTGTTGAATGAGCAAAAGACGAAGCCCATCTCGGGAAGCCCCGCCGCCTTGCGTGTCGGGGTCTCCGGCGCGATCAGTCGCCGGTTGTCGTTCGGATAGTATGTGTCCGGCAGCCAGACCACCCTTTCCGAATAGTGCCGGCGCTCGCTGGCTGGGATCACGATCTCGTCGGCGATGATGTAGTCGATGACAGGGTTCCCCGAGGTGCCCGGGTAGCCGAGGTAGCTCGCCTGCACCGGCGCCGGACGCAGAGAGAAAATCTGCGGCCGGCCACCTGATGTGAATCCGCCGAGATCGATCGCAATATCGATTTGCTCGCGATAGAGGAGGGTCGCGACCTCAGTATCGGACTTGCCGGCAACGTCGATGAAGCGATCGAAACCGCGGGCGAGCCGCTCGCGAATGGC
>JAYTZZ010000142.1:0-1572 GCA_043741595.1 Hyphomicrobiales bacterium
TCGTGGTTCTTACGCGCATAGTCGAAAGCCATGGCGCCGAATTCCCTGACGAACGCATTCTGCTTGCCGTCCCGGATCATCGCCGGCAGGTGCTTCCACAGGGCATAGTGCTGTGGTCCCTCCTCCAGCCGCGCCAAAGACTTCAGCGATTGGGGGTGAGCCGATCGCAGAATATCACCCATTTCCGTGAGCACGAATCCTTGCGAGCCATCCTCTGCGAGGAGGCCGATCGCAGCCTGGGCCCGGAGCAGGCGGTAGAGGAGGGCCGCATCGACGCCCAATTCACCAGCGAGTGTCTCCGCTTTCTTTGCGCTTGCCTTGTCGAGGCGATCAAAGACGCCCAGCTCCGTTCCGGCAGAAAGGACCTGGCTACGCCAGCGGCCGAAAATGAGGTCCAAGACTTGATCGGCGGGTGTCGGCATGACTGGTCTCCACATAGTAGAGGAAAGTGGCGCAACGCAGATGCCGTTGGGTCAAGCCGCCTTGCCGAAGGCAAGAAAGAGGGGCGCGACCCGACATGCACGGCGTGCCGATGGATGTTGGGTCGCGCTCCGCTTGACCCAACTTACGCCCGCGCATGCGATGCAAATGCGACGGCCAGACGTCAGGCGCCCGCGGCCTTGGCCATGTCCGGCGTGACCGCGTCCAGCGCCCGGCCGTACAGGTCGACGGCCTGATCCACCTCGGCCCGCGTCATCGTCAGCGGCGGCGAGAACGAGTTCGCCTCCAGGTAGGGCAAGGGCCGCGTCATCAGGCCAAGCTCCATCGCCTTGGCGGAGACCAGCCGATGGACAGTGGTCTTGGGCTCGAAGAAGCGCTTGGCCTTTCTGTCGGCGACATACTCGACCGCCAGCATCAGGCCGGCGCCGCGGATGTCGCCGACGAACTGATGGCCGCCGACCCGCTGCTCTAGGCACTTGAGGAAATAGGCTCCGACCTCGGCCGAATTCTCGATCAGCCCCTCCTTGTCGAGGATGTCGATGTTGACGAGGCCGAGCGCGCAGCCGACAGGGTGGCCCGAATAAGTGAAGCCGTGCATGACCGGGCCGAATTCGGCCGAGGCATCCTTCAGCACGTTCCAGATCTTGTCGGAGATCACACAGGCCGAGACCGGGAAATAGGCCGACGTGATGCCCTTTGCCAAGGTCACCAGATCGGGCTTGAGCCCCATGCCGCCGGTCGAGAACCAGTGGCCGGTGCGGCCAAAGCCGGTGATGACCTCGTCGGCGATGAACAGGATGTCGTGCTTGTCGAGGACCTTCTGGAGCTTCTCGAAATAGCCCTTGGGCGGGATCAGCACGCCGCCGGTGCCCATGATCGGCTCGGCGATGAAGGCCGCGACCGTGTCGCCGCCCTCGCGCGCGATGATGCCCTCGATCTCGGCGATCATGCGGTCGGTGAACTGCTCCTCGGTCTCGCCCGCCTTGCCGAACCGGAAGTAGTGCGGGCACGAAGTGTGGAACACGCCCTCGACGGGCAGGTCGAACGCCTTGTGGTAGGTGGTGATGCCCGTCAGGCTGGCGGCCGCGTAGGTCAGCCCGTGATAGGCACCCGAGCGCGAGATGAACTTCT
>JAYTZZ010000143.1:0-20522 GCA_043741595.1 Hyphomicrobiales bacterium
AAGAGGCGGGTGTCGTCCGCGACCGGGCGCCCCCATTCGCGGTCGTGATAGAGGGCGTACTCCGGCGTCGAGCCGCCCCACCGGCAGCGGCGCTTGCCGTCCTCCCCGACGATGATGCCTTCCGTCGTGCTCATGCGGCTCCTCGTAACCGTTCATTAGCCATGGCTGCAAATCGGTGACCATCGATTCACCATTCGGTTGCGAGCCGTCGTCTATCGTTCCCGCACGGCGCCCCTTCGGGCAACCCGTTTTCCGACCCTTCCCGTACCGAGTAGGCCGATGAACCGCATCCTGATCGCTGCAGCCCTCACCGGGCTGTTTTCGTTTGCGCCCGCATTTCCCGTTCTTGCCGCCCCCGAAGCCGACCGCCCGCCGACGGTGCTCAGCCCCGACCTCACCGACCCGTGGCTCCTGCAGTTCAAGTTCGGCAAGAAGCGCCCGGTGCTTTCGATGCCGGGTGTCACGAGGAACGCGATGTTCGCGCCGCCGATCGTCCAGCCACCGAAGCCGGCGATCAAGCCGCAGGCGAAGTTCTTCCGCGGCCCAGGCGCGACCACGACCGCCAAGGCCGTCAACTACCGCATCGACCCGGAGTTCCTGCCGAGGGTCGTTCCCTATCCTTCCGCCGAGAAGGCCGGCACCATCATCATCGACACGGATGCGCGCCACCTCTACCTCATCATGGGCGGCGGACAGGCGCTGCGCTACGGTGTCGGCGTCGGCCGGCCGGGATTCGAATGGGCTGGCGTCCGTCACGTCAGCCGCATGGCGGAATGGCCGGACTGGACACCGCCGCCGGAGATGCTCAAGCGGAAGCCGGAACTTCCGCGCCACATGGACGGCGGACCCAACAATCCGCTCGGCGCCCGGGCGCTCTACCTCGGCTCGTCGCTCTATCGCATCCACGGCTCGAACGAGCCCTGGACGATCGGCCACGCCGTCTCCTCGGGCTGCATCCGCATGCGGAACGAGGACGTCACCGACCTCTACGAGCGCGTCAGCGTCGGCACGAAGGTCATCGTTATCTAGGCGCAAATGAAGCGAAGCGGCCGGATTTTGGCTGCTTTGCTCACTTTTCCGTGACCAACGGGCGCTTGCCCGGTTGAGGCCGGATTCGGTATCGTTACGGCTCAGACTGGCTGGGCGGGCACGCCGTCGACCGTGCCCCAACAATATCCGGAGCGGACATGCGCGGTGGCAGGTTGATTTTTGCGGCGGTTTTGGGCGCGACTCTGGCCGCCAGCGGAGCGGCGCGCGCCGAGACATTCTTCGACGCGCTCGCCAACATATTCTCAAGCGATGACGGCGGATTATTCCAGGGGCAGGTTCTCTACCCGGAGGACGTGCCGCGCGGTCGCGTCGTGCCGTTCCAGTATCACCGCCAGATGGTCCGCTATAACTCGGCGGAGCTGCCCGGCACGATCATCATCGATACGAGAGCGCACTACCTCTACTACGTTACCGGCGGCGGCCAGGCGATCCGCTATGGTGTTGGCGTCGGGCGCACAGGCTTCGGCTGGAAGGGCACCGTCAAGGTCGGCGGCAAGGCCGAATGGCCGGCATGGCGCCCACCGGCAGAAATGCGCGCACGCGAGGCGAAGCGCGGCCACAAGCTGCCTGTCGTCATGGCGGGCGGCAAAGGCAACCCGCTCGGCGCCCGTGCCATCTACCTGCACGGCAAGGGTGGCGATACCGGCTACCGCATTCACGGCACGAGCGAGCCGTGGACGATCGGCCTCAACGTGTCGTCGGGCTGCATCCGCCTCGTCAACGACGATGTGATCGATCTCTACAACCGCGCACGGGTCGGGGCGAGAGTCATCGTGATGTAGGGCGAGGTTTTGCCCCTACTGGTTTTCGAGGGCCGCTCTCACCAGCGGCCCTTTGTTTTTGGGGGGATCGGGTCTATCACGATGCCTCTCCCTTCACCGCTCCCCTACTGGCCACCTTCCCATGAACGATTCCGTCGCGCCGCCGGTTGCCCACAAGGGCGCTCAGCCGATCCCCGGCGGCCAGCTCGATCCGGCGTCGGTCCGTCGCATTGTCATCGGCGTGGTGCTGGCGATGCTGCTTGCTGCGATCGACCAGACGATCGTCGCGACGGCGTTGCCGACGATCGGGAACGCGCTCAAGGATCTCGAGCACCTGCCCTGGATCGTAACGGCCTATCTCCTCAGCGCCACGGCCGTCACCCCGCTTTACGGCAAGCTCGCTGACATCATCGGGCGGCGGACGACGCTGCTCACTGCAATCATCGTGTTCATCGCGGGCTCGATCCTCTGCGCGTTGGCGCCCTCGATGTGGGTGCTGATCCTCGCCCGTTTCATCCAGGGCCTCGGCGGTGGCGGGCTGATAGCTCTGGCCCAGACCATCGTCGCCGACATCGTGCCGCCGCGCGAACGCATGCGCTACCAGGCATATTTCGCCTCGGTGTTCGTCACCTCGTCGATCGCAGGGCCAGTGCTCGGCGGGTTCTTTGCCGAGAAGCTGCACTGGTCATTCATTTTCTGGATCAATCTGCCGCTTGGCGCGCTCGCGTTCACTATGACCAACGACATCCTGAAGCGCCTGCCGCGCCACGAGCGCCCGCACAAACTCGACGTGATCGGCGCCGTGCTCATGGTTGGCGCGACCGTGGCACTGCTGCTGGCGCTCTCGTGGGGCGGCGGGGTGTATCCGTGGTCGTCGTTCGAGATCATCGGGCTGGTGCTGGCGTCGGCGGTCGCGTGGGTGCTCTTCGTCGTGCGCCTGATGACCGCGACCGAGCCTTTCGTGCCGCTCGCCGTGTTGTTCAACCCCGTGGTCGCCGCCGGCACCGCGACCAACTTCTTCGTGATGGGCACTCTGGTAGGCCTGTCGATCTACATGCCGATCTACTTCGAGGCGGTCGCCGGGCTGACGGCAAGCCAATCCGGATTTGCCCTGATCGCACTCATGGGCGGGACGGTGACGGGCGCGCAGATCGCCGGCCGGATCATGGTTTGGACGCCGCACTACAAACTTGGGCCGACCGTCGGGCTCCTGGTCTCGGTCCCGGCGGTCGCGCTTCTGGCGGCGACCGTTTCCTTCCTGCCATTGTGGGCGGTGGAGGTGTTGCTCGAGATTGTCGGCCTTGGGCTCGGCACGATCTTCCCTGTCACCACCGTTGCGGTGCAGAACGCGGTCGAGCCGCACCAACTCGGCACGGCGACAGCGAGCTTCAACTTCTTCCGTTCGCTCGGCAGCGCTATCCTGGTGGCGGTTTTCGGCGCGATCTTCCTCGGCAGCCTTGGCATTGCCGGCAAGCCGATCGGCTCGCTCGACGCGCTGGTGGCGGAAGCGGCGGCAAACGGGACGCCGGTGGCTCCGGTCTTCGGCTACGTCCTCGGCGCAGCGGCGGTGACACTCGCCATCGGGCTCCTCTGCTTCCTGGCAATGGAAGAGAAGCCGCTGAGAGGGCGCTAGACCAAGGCACAGCCAGCGGTCTGCTGAAAACAAGGAGGCCCCCGATCCAGAGGATCGGAGGCCCAATTTCGATTTGAAAGTCGTGGACGACTAGTTCGAGGCAGGCAGCGGGGCGCCGTCCACGCCGGGCGTGCCAAATTTCAGCAGCGCCTGGATCGCCTTCGTCTGCGCATCAGCCCAAGCTGTGAGCAGGCCACACATCTCGGGCTTCGGCTCGGATGCATTGGCAGCGCAGCGGATCGAGGCGTAGTTCTGCGGGCTCATAGAAACCTGCAGCGAGTAGTCCGACGAATAGAGTTGCGTGTCGCTGAAGGTGATACCGGACGGCGCGTTGCCGAAGTACATCATGCGCAGGCTCTGATTTGTTTCCGGATGCTTCTGTGCGTCGAGCTTGAGCACCGACGCGTTCGCACCGAACTCCGGCAGGATGGCGACCGACGGGAAGCCCGCGGTCTGGTGACAGCCCATACACGAGGCCTTGGGATTATCGACTGGACCAGCGAGACGTCCGGCGTAGCCGAGATGGTTGAAATGAAGCGGCGCGGTGGCGAGATCCTCCACGGCCTGAAGGTTGATCCACTGCTGGGTGAGCTTGGCGTAGGTGCAGGGACCGGGCGCGGCGCATGTTTCGTTGTACGTGACGGTCGGGTCGTTGCCCCACTGGAGGCCAAAGGGCTGCATGCGATCCCACGGGGTCTTGCCCTTGGCGTCGCCGTTGTAACCGAACGTGCCGAGGAGCCAGCCGCTGGTCGAGCGCTCGTCGCGCACGGACACGTCGATCTGGATCAGACGGATCTTCTCCGTCTGGCGTTGGAAGCGGGAGAGCGGACCCTTGTTGCGCCAGGCCGGATCGCCGTTGACGTAGACGTTGGCGTCCCATTCGGCAGCGCCCTTTACCGTGGGTAGCGCTTTTTCATCAACCGTCGAGAACAGAAGTTTGATGATGAAGGCTCCGTCCGGCATCGTGTTGAGCGCAGTCGGATCGGGATTGAGCGAACCCGGTCGCGGATTGTCGGGGTCGCAATAGACCTGGCCGATGGCGAAGCCGGCGCGGTCGTTGAAGTAAGCGCCCGACCAGGTGTCGACGAACTCGGTCTGGAAGTCGCTGAGTGTCGTCGCGAACGTATCGAACTCGTGGGTGAAGCCATGGACGAACTCGCGGCCGTCTGTGCCCGGCCAGTCGGCGGTCACTTCGGTGTTCCAGTCCATCCACGGGATGCCGTACCAATGACGGACCTTGTTGTCCTCGACGTAAAAATCGACGTCGACGTTGCCCTCAAGGCCATAGGCGAGGAGCGCCCGGAGGTAGGCCTCGGGGTCGACCGGTCCGCCGTTCTTGAAGGCGACCTTCAGCCACGGATATTTTTCCATCGGCGGAAGCGCCGTTGGGTAGTTCTGGCTGAGCTTGAAAACACGTCCGGTGTAGCCCGCGGGCGGATCGCCGCCCTGACCCTGCAGGTAGTAGTCCTTGAATGCCCCGCGCACGCAGTCTTTCGCGGCATGCTGATTGCGGGCCGCGTCGTCGGAGGCGACGGCGACGCAAGCGAAGGTCGCAACGCAGGCAATCGCGAGAGCGCCAAGCACGCTCACGCGGACGGTCGATATCATGTGTTGAGGACTCCCAGCCAAACGGTTCAGTTAGCCCCACGGCCGGGTATGGGCTGCGATCCTTTAAGAAAGCGAGCCTCGATTGAATAAGATTCTAGATGTAATGGCCCGCGCCCGCGCTGGACACGACCCACGCGTCAGAAGGCCGCCAGCTGTCTCGGTTTCGGGCCGCCGTAGGCCCAGTCGAGCAGCTCGACCGTGTGGATCGCGGGCATCTTCGTTCCGCCGGCGATCTGGGTGAGGCAGCCGATATTGCCGGCGGCGATAATGTCCGCGCCGGTTGCCTCGATGTTCGCCACCTTGCGGTCGCGGAGACGCCGCGCGATCTCCGGCTGCAGCATGTTGTAGGTGCCGGCGGAGCCGCAGCAGAGATGACCCTCGGCGACGTCGCTAACCGTAAAGCCGGCGCGGGCGAGGAGCGTCTTCGGCGCGGTCTTGATCTGCTGGCCATGCTGCAGCGAACAGGCGGCGTGATAGGCGACCTTCGGGCGCGCACCGCCGACGGGCGCGCCGAGATCGAGAGTCTCGAGATATTCGGAGATATCGCGGGCGATGGACGACACGCGCGCGGCTTTCGCCGCGTAGGCCGGCTCAGTGCGCAGGAGGAAGCCGTAGTCCTTGACGGTCGTACCGCAGCCGGACGTGGTGATGAGGATCGCGTCCAATCCCTGCCCTTCGATTTCGCGCGTCCAGGCATCGACATTGCGGCGGGCGGCGGCGTGGGACTCTTCAGCGCGACCCATGTGGTGTACCAGCGCGCCGCAGCAGGCTTCGCCCTCGGCCAGCACGACCTCGATGCCGTGGCGTGTGAGTAGCCGGACCGTCGCCTCATTGATGCCGGGGTCCAACACCGACTGGGCGCAGCCACGCAGCAGCGCGACCCTGCCCTTGCGCGCACCCTCAGCCGGGAAGACTCCCGGACGATTGACCGGGGAACTCCGCGGAAGAGAGCGCGGCGCGAGATCGATCATGGCGGCGAAACGAGCGAGGCGCGGAATGCGGCGGAGTATCGGCGCAAGCGGTTTGGCCATGAACGCGGCGACGACAGCGACACGGAAAAACGCTGGGCGCGGGAGGATGGCGGCGAGGAGACCACGAATGAAACGATCGAGGGGCTCGCGCTCGTAGGTCT
The DNA here is from genome assembly GCA_043741595.1 of Hyphomicrobiales bacterium. Lineage (GTDB taxonomy): Bacteria > Pseudomonadota > Alphaproteobacteria > Rhizobiales > Kaistiaceae > DASZQY01. The sequence continues at coordinate 6,185 of JAYTZZ010000143.1, forward strand.
TCTCGATGTGGGCGCGGGCGTGATCGACGAGGTGCATGTAGTCGACGCCCGACGGACATGTCGTCATGCAGGCGAGGCAGGACAGGCAGCGGTCGATGTGCGTGACGACTTCCTCGGTCGCCGCCTTGCCGCCTTCCAACATGTCCTTGATCAGGTAAATGCGGCCGCGCGGGCTATCGAGTTCGTCGCCCAACAGGACGTAAGTCGGGCACGTCGCGGTGCAGAAGCCGCAATGGACGCAACTCTTGAGGATTTTTTCGGAGACCGCAGTATCCGGATCGGCAAGCTGGGCGAGGTTGAAGTTGGTTTGCATGATCAGACGGCAGCATACATGCGGCCGGGGTTCAGAATCCCGGCGGGGTCGAAGGTGGCTTTGAGTTTGCGCGTGAGGTTCATCAGCGGCGGGGAAAGCGGCTCGAAAACCTCGACGGCGTTGCGGACGTCCTCCGGCGCACGGACGAGCGTGGCGTGGCCGCCGACGGCGCGGACCGCGCCGCGGATGATTTTGGCGCCAGCGTCCGCCCCCTCCCCGCCGGCGATCCAGACAAGACCGCCGCCCCAATCGTAGAGCACGCGAGCCGGAAATGCCGCACGGGCGGCGTCGGCAATAGCCGGCCCGTCGCTCGGGCGAACCGCGACGCGCCAGATAGGCGTGCTCAGCGGCGCCGAGAGGCCATCGAGATCGAGGATCGTAAGCCAGAGACTGGCGGACGTATGGGCGCCAAGAATATCGGCTGGGCCGAAATCGGACAGCATGGTGCGCAGGCGCTCGGCGCGATCGGCGACGCTGTCAGCGAAGCCATCGAGACGAATGTATGTCCGGGCCGGTTCGGTTTCCGACGGCGAGTGAGCTGCGCCGGTGACGGAGAACGGCGAACCCAGCGCCGCTGCCATTGCCGTGACTGCGCGGGCGTCGGAAAGCCCGGTGATCGCGATTGTGGCTTCAGTTTCAGGCGAAGGCAGCACCTTGAAGGTGACTTCGCTGAGGACGGCAAGCGTGCCGTGGGACCCGGCCAGGAACTTCACCAGGTCGAGGCCGGTGACATTCTTCATGACACGGCCGCCGGATTTCACGACCTCGCCGCTGCCGGTTACGGCGCGGAGGCCGATCAGATTGTCGCGTGCTGCACCGGCCTGAATGCGGCGCGGACCGGAAAGATTCGCTGCCGCGACCGCGCCGATGGAAGGATCGCCTCTCGAGCCGTAGATGCCGCGGTGATCCATCGGCTCAAAGGCAAGCCGCTGGCTGCGCTCGGCCAAGAGCGCCTCGATCTCAGTGAGCGGGGTTCCGGCGCGCGCCGACAGCACCATCTCGGTCGGCTCATAGAGCGTGACCCCCGTGAGGTCCATTGTGGAAAGAGTCGCCGCCGTTTGCATCGGGCGGCCGAGGCCGTTTCGCGTGCCGCCGCCAACAACGGCGAGCGGCGTCTTTTTCGCGGCCGCGTCGGCAACCATCACCGCGAGTTCGGCTTCGTCGGTAGGGACCAGCGCCGTCATGGCAACCATGCGCGCTTGTACAGCGAGGCTAGCCGGCGACGGGGCTGAACGTCGTGCCCAGATAGTAAGGCCAGAGAATTATCGCGAGGACGCCCTGCCAGAAGGCGAGCTTGAGGTAGCCGATGGTGAAAAACCATCCCGCGATCCAGGCAAGGCCAATGGAACTGTGCTGCTCGATTTTGATCTTTTCCATGGGAGCGGTTGTACGCAGATTGGCCGGGCATGAGCAAGGAGCTATGCGGCCACGCTCGGACGGCCTTCGAGCGGGAAGACCTTGGCGGGGTTGAGCAGCCAGGCGGGATCGAACGCGCTCTTCACGCGCATCTGAATGCCGAGATCGGCTGGAGAGAACTGCACGGTCATCAGGTCGCGTTTCTCTATGCCGACGCCGTGCTCGCCGGTAAGACACCCACCGACCTCAACGCAGAGCTTGAGGATATCAGCTCCGGCGGCCTCTGCGCGGCGCAGTTCGTCCGGGTCGTTCATGTTGTAGAGGATGAGCGGATGGAGGTTGCCGTCACCGGCATGGAAGATGTTGGCGACGGATAGTCCATAGCTGGTGCAAATCTCACCGACGCGCACCAGCACCTCCGGCAATCGGCCAGTCGGGATGACGCCATCAAGGCAGACATAGTCCGAGATGCGGCCCATGGCGCCGAAGGCGGCCTTGCGGCCCTTCCAGATGAGCGCGCTCTCCGCTTCCGACTGCGAGACGCGCATGGTGAGCGGGTTGAAGCCCTCTGCAATCGCCGAGATGCGGGCGATCAGATCGGCGATCTCGGCCTCCGAGCCTTCGACCTCGACGATGAGCAACGCCTCGACGTCGAGCGGGTAGCCGGCGTGGGCGAAGGCCTCGCAAACCTTGATGCCGGGGCGATCCATGTATTCGATGGCGACGGGAATGATGCCCGACGCGATGATGGCGGCGACGCAACCGCCGGCGTCCTTCGCGGAGGCGAAGCCCATGAGCATAGGGCGCGCGCCTTCGGCGGCGCGGAGGATGCGCACTGTCGCTTCGGTGACGATGCCAAGCTGGCCCTCGGAACCGACGACAAGGCCGAGCAGATCGTAGCCGCCGGCGTCGAGATGACCGCCGCCGATGTCGACGATCGTGCCGTCGATGAGCACCATCTTCACGCCGAGCACGTTGTTGGTGGTGACGCCGTACTTCAGGCAATGCGCGCCGCCGGAATTCATGGCGACATTGCCGGCGATGGTGCAGGCGAGCTGGCTCGACGGGTCCGGGGCGTAGAAGAAGCCACGCGCCGAGACGGCGTTGGTGATGTTGATGTTGGTGACGCCGGCCTGAACCTTCGCCACGCGGTTATCGTAGTCGAGATCGAGGATGCGGTTCAGGCGGGCAAGGCCGACAACGACGCAATCCTCAGACGGCAGCGCGCCACCGGAGAGCGAAGTGCCGGCGCCACGGGCGACGACCTTGACACCGTTGGCGGAGAGAAATTTCAGGACGGCGGAGACTTCCTCGGTGGTCGCGGGCAGTACGACAGCAAGCGGCACGGCACGGTAGGCAGTAAAGGCGTCGGTCTCATAGGCGCGGCGCTCGTCCTCGGTGACGATGACATGCGCCTCGCCGACGGCGGCCTTGAGCCCCGCCACGATCTCGTCGCGGCGCGCGATAATGCGCTGATCAGGTACGGGCATCGCAATCGCGGACAAGAGACTCGCCTCAATTTCAGAAATGCTCCGGCAGCATATTGATTTTGGCGGCCACCGCCAATCTAAGTGCGCACCGCGTTTGGAGGAACAATCATGGCAGAGCCGAACAATCGGCCGCGCGCGCTCATCACCGGCGCGTCTTCCGGCCTTGGACTGGCGTTCGCCGAGCGGCTGGCGGATGACGGCCACGATCTGACCATCGTGGCGCGGCGGCGCGAGCGGCTCGACGCGCTTGCAACCCGGCTCCGCACGAAGGGCGGCGCCGTCGAGGTGCTGCCGGCCGATCTCGGCGACCGGACGGCGCTCCGAACGATCGAAAAACGCTTAGCGGACGACCCGCCGGCGCTTCTCGTCAACAACGCCGGGTTCGGTGGGTACGGCGCCTTTATCGAGATCGATCCAGATCTCCTCGACCAGCAGATCGCGGTGCACATCACGGCACTGACGCATCTGTGCCGAGCTGCCCTGCCCGGTATGGTGGCGCGCGGCAGCGGCGCAATCATCAACGTCAGCTCGTCGTTCGCTTTCTCGGCAAGCATAAAGATGCCCGCGCGCAAACGGGCGAACTACGCGGCGACCAAGTCCTTCATCAACACGTTCACGGAACTCCTGTCGCACGAGGTCGAAGGAACGGGTGTGAAGGTTCAGGCGCTCTGTCCGGGGGTTGTGCGCACCGAATTCCACGACCACGTCGGCGGAAGGCCGGAAGGCGTGCCGGTGTTCGAACCGGCCGACGTGGTGGCCGCCTCGCTCGCGGGGCTGGCGCTCGGCGAGGTCATCTGCGTGCCGCAGTTGCCGGACCTGTCCGCCCTTGAGGGGCTTGCCACGGCCCAACGCGCGCTCTGGGGACAGGCGCGGTCAGACACGATTGCCACACGCTACAAGGCCGAGCGCGCTTGATCGCGGTGGAGCGAGGCTGTTATCTCGCGCTGGCGGGGTGGCCGCAGGGTTCAGCGAGGTTTCAGTGACAGTAGCGGAGGGCGAAGCGTCAGCGAAGGGGCCGAGCGTGGGGCTGTTCGTGACCTGCCTCGTCGATTTGTTTCGCCCCAGCGTCGGCTTTGCGGCGATCAAGCTGATCGAGGCGGCAGGCTGCCGGGTCGAGGTGCCGTCGGCGCAGACTTGCTGCGGCCAGCCGGCCTATAATTCCGGCGACCGCAAGGATACGCGCGCCATCGCACGCCAAGTGATCGCTGCGTTCGAGGGATTCGACTATGTCGTGGCGCCGTCGGGTTCCTGCGCCGGCATGCTCAAGGCGCACTACCCGGAACTTTTCACCGACGATCCAGCGTGGAAGGACCGCGCGGCGGCCTTCTCCGCCAAGGTGCACGAGTTGATAAGCTTCCTCGTCGACGTGCGCGGCATGAAGACTGTCGACGCGGCGTTCGCCGGCTCAGTCACGTATCACGATTCGTGCTCGGGGCTTCGCGAACTCGGCGTGCGCAACCAGCCGCGGCGGCTGCTGAAATCGGTCGACGGACTGAAGCTGGTCGAGCTGAAAGACGCCGACATCTGCTGCGGCTTCGGCGGGACGTTCTGCGTGAAATATCCGGAAATCTCGAACGCGATCGTCGAGAGGAAGACAGAGGCGATCGCCGCGTCGGGCGCGGGCACACTGCTCGCCGGCGATCTCGGCTGCCTGATGAACATGGCGGGCAAGCTGCAGCGCGAGGGTCGCGCCGTGCAAACCCGCCACGTTGCCGAGGTTCTCGCCGGCATGACCGACACGCCGGCGATTGGCGAGGCCGGCTGATGGAAATCACGTCGCAGACCTTCAAGGCGAACGCGCGCGAGGCGCTGGTCGATCCGCAACTCCAGAAGGCACTCCACCACGTCAAGGCAGGCTTCATCGCCAAACGGGCGAAGGCGGTCGAGGAACTTCCAGAATTCGAGGCGTTGCGGGAAAATGCGCGCGCCATCAAAAATCACACGCTTGCCCATCTCGACCTCTACCTCGAGGCCTACGAAGAGAAGGTGACGGAAGCGGGCGGCAAGGTGCACTACGCCGAAACGGCGGCGGACGCCCGCGATCTCATCCTCGCCATCTGCCGGAGGGTCGGGGCGCAGACCGTCACCAAGGGCAAATCAATGGTGGCCGAGGAAATCGGCCTCAACGAGCATCTGGAAGCCAACGGAATCGAGCCGGTTGAAACCGACCTCGGCGAATACATCATCCAACTCCGCCACGAGGCGCCGAGCCACATCATCGCGCCGGCGATCCACCTGACCAAGGATCAGGTGGAAGCCGATTTTCGCCGCGCGCACACGAACCTTCCAGCCGGACGCGACCTCAGCGAACCTTCGGCGCTCCTGAACGAGGCGCGCTCGGTGTTGCGCGAACGCTTTCTGCAAGCCGACGTCGGCATCACCGGCGCAAACTTCCTCATCGCCGAGACCGGGACCTCGGTCATCGTTACCAACGAGGGCAATGGCGACCTGACGCAGACGCTGCCGCGCGTCCACATCGTGCTGGCGTCGATCGAGAAGGTGACGCCCACATTGGAAGACGTCAGCCAGATCCTGCGGTTGCTCGCGCGCTCAGCCACGGGCCAAGAAATATCGGTCTACACGACCTTCTCGACCGGGCCACGGCGGCGGCTGGACCCGGACGGGCCCGACGAATTCCACGTCGTCATTCTCGACAACGGCCGCTCGGCGATGCTCGGTACCGAGTTCCAGGACATGCTCCGCTGCATCCGCTGCGCCGCGTGCATGAACCACTGCCCGGTCTATCAGGAAGTCGGCGGTCACGCTTATGGCTGGGTCTACCCCGGCCCCATGGGCGCCGTGCTGACACCGACGCTGATCGGCATCGACAAGGCGGGGAACCTGCCGAACGCCTCCACCTTCTGCGGGCGATGCGAAGCCGTGTGCCCGATGAAGATTCCGCTACCGAAAATGATGCGCCACTGGCGCGAGCGCGAGTTCGAACGGCATTTGCAGCCGGCCACCTATCGCACCGGCCTCGGCTTGTGGGCGTTCTTTGCCAAGCGGCCACGGCTCTATCAGTTCGCCACCGGCATCGCCATGCGGGTGCTCGGTAACCTCGGCCGGCGCAAGGGACGCTTCCGCCGCCTGCCGCTCGCCGGCGGCTGGACGCGCCATCGCGACCTGCCGGCGCCTGCAGGCCAGACGTTCCATGAGATGTGGGCCGAAAAGAACCGGCCGCCTCCACCGGCCGACGACCTCGCCGCATGAGCGCGCGGGATACTGTCTTCGGCAAGATTCGCCGGTCGCTCGGCGTGACCGGCGAGGAGCCGCGGCGGAACGCCACAGTGGACGACCGGCTGTTGCGGGCGCCGACCGGGGTCATTCCGGCGCGGGGCGATGGCTCGCCAGAAGAACAGGTCGCGCTTTTCAGCAAGATGGCGGAGAGAGCATCGGCAACGGTAGCGCGGGTCGCAGATGCGGATGCAATTCCTATGGCCGTCGCGGATTACCTTCGGTCGCAGAACCTGCCGGCGAGGCTCCGCCTCGGCGACGACCCCCTCCTCAACGGCCTGACGTGGACACGGACGCAGATCGAGATGAAGCACGGCGCGTCGGATGGCACGGACGCGGTCGGCCTCAGCCACGCGGTCGCGGGCGTGGCCGAAACGGGGACGCTCATTCTCACGTCCGGCAGCGACAATCCGACGACCATCAACTTCCTACCCGACACCCACGTGGTCGTGGTCAAGGCAGCCGACATCGTCGGCGACTACGAAGCGGCGTGGAAAGGCATTCGCGAGACGTACGGCAAGGGCGCGATGCCGCGGACGGTCAACATGGTGACGGGGCCCTCACGCTCCGGCGACATCGAGCAGACGATCCTTCTCGGCGCTCACGGACCCCGGCGGCTGCACATCGTCGTGGTGGGTTAGGTCTTGGAAATGAGTTCTCAGGAGTAAATCCGAGTGGCCTCTAAGCCTCCAAAGGACGCGACAAGGTTCTTGAAATTGCTGGAAAATGTTGACTACAGCGATGCAGCTTATTCCAGCCGTGAACGGGGCAAAGTAACCTTCAACGTGCCTGGGCTCGGAGCGCAACTAGCCAAATTTCTGGCCGAGGCCTCGGCCACCAAATCAGAATTTGCCAACGCCTCAGGCATATCGGTTGCCTCCCTCAATTCTCTGCTCCGATCAGAACACGCTACCGACTCGATGTTGTTTCGGCTTCGACTTGGTGTCGGCGCCATCATCGGTCCGCGCGCCGAAGCCAGCGAGGATTGGATCGAGGTCGATAGTGCAACCAGGAAACGCGTCGATGCCGTAGTCAAAGCAGTGCGAGAGTTTTATTCCTACGTTCGAGCGAGAAACTCTTTGGACAATTCGGGAGGGCCGCTCTCTCCTCTCGAACGCGCTCAATTGATCGCAGTTCTAGAGGCGTTAGTCATCGAACTTCGTGCTCCGGCTGTCAGTCGGAACCGTCTACGAGAGGTGTCGCGCTGGTTAACCGCCGTCGCGAAGCGCGCGGCAACAACCACCGCGGAGCAAGAGCTCGGAAAGCTAGGCTCTATTGCTTCTTCGTCTATCAAAGCACTCCTTCGATACGTTGCCGGAAAAGCAGGACTACACTTCTTCTAACTACATTCCCATCCAGCCACGGCTTTTCAACCGGCGCTCCAGAGCACGCACGAGCAGCGACAGGCTTATGGTCATCACCAGATAAAGGAAGGCGACGACGTTGTAGGTCTCGAAGAAGAGGAACGTCGAAGCTGAGTAGACCTTGCCCAATTGCGTGATGTCCTGAACGCCCAGGGACGAGACCAGCGCCGAATCCTTGATCATGGCGACGAACTCGTTGCCGAGCGGCGGCAGCACCGTACGGACCGCCTGTGGAAACACGACGAAGCGGAATGTCGAAAAGCGGGAAAGGCCGAGGGCATGGGCGCCTTCGACCTGCAGCTTTGGCACCGACTCAATGCCGGCGCGGAAAATCTCCGAGAGGAAGGCCGAGTAGCTGATGCTCAGCGCGAAGATCGCCCGCCACGTCATATCGAAACCACGGATGGTGAGCGCGGGGAAAATGCCGGCGTTGATTGGGACGGAGGCTACCCAGTTCCACGCGACGACGATCGCCGGAGCGCCGACGAAGGCGACGTAGAAAAGCAGCACCAGCGCTGGAACGCCGCGCACGATCTCGACATAGAAAGTGGACGCTTCGCGGACTATGCGGAAGCGAGAGCCGCGGCCGACGGCGAGGATGAGGCCGACGACGCAGGCCAGCACAAAGGCAACGACTGAAACCCAGATCGTGGTGACAACGCCCTGACGAAGGGCGCGGAAGATGAGCGCGTAGTTCCCGTTGGCGGAGATCAGCCAGGCGAAAAGGACGCCCAAAAGAATCGCCGCGAGCAACCAGAACGGAAACTCGCGGCGGGATCTGGCTGGCGCGGCCACGTCAGGCGGTGACCGCGCGGGCGTACATCACTGCTGGATGTTGTAGTCGACGAACCACTTCTGATTCAGCTTGTCGAGGGTGCCGTCGTCTTTCATCGACTTCAGCGCAGCATTGATGGGCGCGAGAAGGTCCGAACCCTTCTTGACGATGAAGCCGAAGTCTTCCGCCTTGATGACGTCGCCAACGATCTTGAAGGAATCCGGCGATGCGCCGATGTAGCCATTGGCCGAGACCTTATCCATCAGCACCATGTCGACGTCGCCCGTCTTCAGAGCCTGAACGGATGCTCCGAACGTATCGAACAGCTTGATGCGCTTGTTGGCCTCATCTCCGTCGAGGATGTCATAGACGGTCGTGTAGAAGCCGGTAGTGCCGCCCTGAGCCCCGGCGAGGAGGTTCGCGTCGCCGGCAAACCCCGCCTTGTCGGCGAAGCGCTTTTCGTCGGCGCGGACCAGCATGAACTGCTCGGAGCGCATGTAAGCATCGGAAAAATCAATCTGCGCCTTGCGCTCGTCAGTGATGGTGATGCCATCCATGCCGACGTCGAAGAGGCCTTGCCGCACGCCTTCGATCATCGGGTCCCAGGCGGAGAGTTTCCACTCGACCTTGAGGTTGAGACGCTTGGCGATCTCGTTGAACGCGTCGTATTCCCAGCCAATGCCCTTGCCATCCTTGGGGTCGGCGAAATTCAACGGCACGTACGCGTTCTCGGTGACCGCAACGACGGCGCGGCCAGCGAGATCCGGCAGCGCGGTGGCTTGCGCAACGCCGGCGAAGGCAAGGCCGGCGACGATGAAAGTGGCGATACGCTTCATGGACAGGAACTCCCTCAATGTGAATTCGCCCGAGTGTAGCCGGGCTTAGCGGATGAGGCCAACCCAGGCGCGGGCGATGGCCGCGCCCGTGGCATCGGCCTTGGCGCCGTAGCGGGCAGCGTCCTTCAGACGGCGATCAGGCCATTCGGCCGCATAGGCCGAAATGACTTCGGCGAAGTCCTCGCTCCATCGCTCGACCAGCGCCTGATCGGCCTCAAAATGAAACTGGACGCCGTAGGTCGCACGGCCGATGCGAAACGCCTGGAACTCAGTCTGAGCACTTGTAGCGAGATGCACCGCACCTGGAGGAAGGGTAAAGGTGTCGAGGTGCCAGTGGAAAACTGGAGCGCCCTCGCCCAGCGCGGCGATCAGGGGGTCTCGGCGACCGGCGGCAGTTGGCCGCACCTCGTGCCAGCCGAACTCGACGGGGCGACCAAGAATATTGGCGGCGCCAGCGCCACGGGCAACAAGCTGAGCGCCAAGGCAGATGCCGAGCACCGCCTTGTCGGCTTCGCCGAAGGAACGCGTGAGCGCAGCGACACGGGGCAAATGCGGATGGTCGGCGTCGTCGAGGGCGCTCTGTTCGCCGCCAAGCACCACTAGGCCATCGTAACCCTCAGGGCTTTCGGGAACGGCCGCGCCCTGCCATGCGAGACGAAGATCAATCTCGGCGCCGGCCTCGGCAAGAGCTTGTCTGACCATGCCGAGCGGCGTTCCGATGTAGTTCTCAATGACGAGGACGCGCATTGCGCCGGTGTGGTAGCACGGCGACCGTCAACGAACGAGGGGACGGGACCGGACGAATGCTAGTCGGCGAAGCAAGCACACCGGCGGGGCTCCGTCTCTACGCCATCGGCGATATTCACGGCTGCGACGGCATGCTGGCCGCGGTCCACGATGCGATCGCGGCGGACCTTATGGCGCGCCCGACTCCCGACCACCGCATCATCCATATCGGCGACTACGGCGACCGAGGACCGGACTCGGCGGGTGTGATCGCGCGGCTGGCCCGACTCACCGCCGCGGACCCGCGTGTCGTTTGCCTGCGGGGCAATCACGACCAGCTGCTGATCGATTTCATGACCGACCCGGACGAGCACGCCCCCATGCTTTTCAGGAACGGCGGCAAGGAAACACTTCGCTCTTTTGGCGTCGGCCTTCGGTCCAAGACCTACGCGCAACTCCGCCAGCAGTTGGCAGAGAAGATGCCCGCCGCGGATCGCGCGTTTCTCGAGGCGCTGCCGTTGTCGATGCAGTTCGGGGACTATTTCCTCTGCCATGCGGGAATCAGGCCGGGCGTGCCGCTCGACACCCAGGACCCGCACGACCTTCTATGGATTCGCGAGGAGTTTCTTCTCGACGAACGCGATCACGGAGTGGTCGTCGTCCATGGGCACACCGTTACATCGACGCAAGCATCGGAGGTTCGCCCGAACCGAATCGACATCGATACCGGCGCTGTGTTCGGCGGGCCGCTCACGTGTCTGGTGCTCGAGGGGACGGCTCACCGGTTCCTCTAGAAAAAGAAAAAGCGCGGCCGGAGCCGCGCCAGTTTTCCTTCACGGAGGAATTTGGGTGAGCTACGCGCGCGGCTGCGGCACGATGCGGATGTAGGGCTTCGGAGACTTCCAGCCGTTCGGATACGTCTTCTTCGCGTCTTCGTCGGAGACGGAGCCGGCGATGATGACGTCGTCGCCCTGCTTCCAGTTCACCGGCGTTGCCACCTTGAACCTGGCTGTGAGCTGCATCGAATCGATGACGCGGAGGATCTCGTCGAAGTTGCGGCCGGTAGTCATCGGATAGGAAATCGACAGCTTGATCTTCTTGTCGGGGCCGATGACGTAGACCGTGCGGACGGTCTGGTTGTCGGCCGCGGTGCGCCCTTCTGAAGAGTTGCCGGCCGATGCAGGCAGCATGTCGTAAAGCTTGGAAATCGACAGGTCGGGATCGCCGATCATCGGGAAGTCGGGCGCGTAGCCCTGCGTCTCCTCGATGTCCTTGGCCCAGCCAGCGTGCTTCTCGACCGGGTCGACGCTGAGGCCGATGACCTTGACGTTGCGCTTGGCGAAATCGGGCTGCAGCTTGGCCATGTAGCCGAGTTCAGTGGTGCAAACGGGCGTGAAATCCTTGGGATGCGAGAACAGCACCCCCCAGGAATCGCCCAACCACTCGTGGAACTTGATGGGCCCCTTCGTCGTGTTCGCGGTGAAGTCGGGGGCGGTATCGCCGATGCGAAGTGACATGGCTTTCTCCTTCGAAACTCTCAGGAAACCTTTGTATCTTTGATGTAAGCGAGTGCTCCCCCCGCCTTCAAGGATGGCTTTTCGTCGGGGTGACAGATGAAGGGAACAGGAGTGCGCGCTATCCGATTCCAGCGCACTCCCATTGCGTTGGTCAGGCGGCGACCGAGCGGACCGAAAGGTTGTCGAGGGACGAGACGATGTGCTCCGCGAGCTTGTCGACGAGGGCCGAGGTCGGACGGTTCCACGAGCGGATGATGCCGATCTCGCAGGACGGCAGGCGCGGGAAGCCTTCCGCTTCGGAGAGGACCCGCATGCCCGGGCGAAGCGCCGACTCGGCGACGACCGTGACAGCAAGGCCGGCGAGGACCGCGGCGGAAATCGCGGTCGAATTGCCGCTGGTGTATAGGATGCGATATTTGCGACCAATCGCGGCGAGGCTGTCGAGACCGGCGGTCCGCCAGATACATGGCGGCTTGGAAAGCGCGAGCGGTAGCACCTCCTCCTCCTCGATGCGGTGCGCGGAAGAAGTCACCCAGAGCAACGGCTCCTGGCGCAGGACTTCCGTTTCCATCTCGCCGCAGGCGGTGACAATGGCGAGGTCGATGTCGGCGGTCCGCGCCATTTCCATCAGCGTCAACGACGGTTCACAGAAGACTGATACTTCCACCCGTGGATTGGAACGGGCGAAGCGGGCGAGGATCTCGGGCAGGAAACGGTCGGCGTAGTCATCCGGGGTTCCGAGGCGGACCGAGCCGGTCAATTCGGTCTCGTCGAAGGCGGCAATCGTCTCATCGGAGAGGCGCACCATGCGGCGGGCATAGCCTAGGAGCCGCTCGCCATCCTCGCTCAATTTCGACATGCGGCCGTCGCGGATGAAAATCGGCTTGCCGATACGCTCCTCCAACCGCCGCATCTGCATGGAAACAGCGCTTTGGGTCTTGCAAACGACGTCGGCGGCACGGGTAAAACTGCCGGATTCGGCAATCGCCACAAAGGTTCTGAGCTGGTCGAGATCGAGGGTGGTGGTCATGGAAAAGCTCCTGCGCCGGGCACAAACGACTGATCACTGAAATCGATGACTTACATTAATAACATTCGTTGGAATGATCAATCCCCTCGGTGCATATTCCGGGTGTCCAAGAGAAGCAGAGCCCTCTAACCCGACCCCAGAAGGGGCGGATTGACCGACTCCGAAGGAGCACAACAATGGCTACAATCACCGAATTTTCCCACACCGAGTTGCCATGCTCGGCTCACGGTTTGCGGCAAGTCTTCGGTGCGGGCGCCGCCCGCGCCGTGGCCCTGTGGAACGCGGTGAAAAATCGCCGTTCGGTCAATCAGCTCGCCGGTTGGGACGATCGCATGCTGAGCGACATCGGCCTGACGCAGGGCGACGTGCACTCGGCGCTCGCCTCCGGTTTTGCCGAAGATCCGTCGAATCGCCTGAGCGCGTTCTGGGGTGAACGCAAGTCCGCCGCCCATGCCCAGTTCCGCGAACGCCACAACGAGTGGCGCGTCGACATCTAGCCCCTTTCGAGATTCCCGGAGGTCCTGGTCCCCTGGGACCTCCGACAGCCTGGCCTGCCCTTCGGGGCAGGCCATTTTTGTTTGCGAGTTAGTAGGCGTGGCGTTCGAAAATCTGATCGATGTCGCCCCGCCAATCGTTCTCGTATTCGTCGAGGAGGCGGTCGGCGGGCGTCTTGCCGCTGGCGACGATCTCTTCGAGCGATGACAGATAGATTGTCTCGTCCATGCCCTCGCCGTTGAGGTTGGCGCGACGCGCCAGCCCCTCCCGCGCAAGCGTCACAACCTCGGCCGCGATATCGCGGACGGTGCGGTTGCGGAAGGGTGTCTCGAGGGCGGTGATGGGAACGGCGTTTCGAAGCGCCTCGCGTTCCTCGGTCGTCCAGTCCTGGATAATCTGAAGGGCGCCGTCGAGGGCAAGCGAGTCATACATCAGCCCGACCCAGAGAGCAGGTACGGCAGCGATGAGACTGCCCGACCCGCCGTCGGCACCACGCATCTCGAGGTAGCGCTTGAGACGGACCTCCGGAAAGAGCGTCGACAAGTGGTTGTCCCAATCGGACATGGTCGCACGCTCGCCCGGAAGCTGCTCGAGCTTGCCATGCAGCAGATCGCGGAATGATGCGCCGGCAACGTCGTGATACATGGCGCCGCGCTTGACAAAATACATCGGTACGTCGAGGGCCCAATCGACGTAACGCTCGAAACCGAAGCCATCCTCGAAGGCGAAGGGCAACATGCCGGTGCGGTTGCGATCGGTGTCCAGCCAAATCTCGGAGCGGAACGACTGGAAGCCGTTCGTCTTGCCCTCGGTGAAAGGCGAATTGGCGAAGATCGCGGTGACCACCGGCTGCAAGGCGAGGCCGACGCGCATCTTCCTCACCATGTCGGGCTCGTTCTCGAAATCGAGGTTGGCCTGGATGGTGCAGGTGCGGAACATCATGTCGAGGCCCTTGCCGCCGACCGTCGGCATGTAGCGGGCCATGATGGCGTAGCGCGACTTCGGCATGACGGGCGTCTCTTTCCGCGTCCACTTCGGCGAGAAGCCAAGGCCGAGGAAACCAATGCCTAGCGGCGCAGCGCATTCGCGCACCTGAGCGAGATGACCGTTCACTTCGCGGCAGGTCTGGTGGATCGTTTCAAGCGGCGCGCCGGAAAGTTCGAACTGGCCGCCCGGCTCCAGCGATATTGCGCCCTGTCCGG
>JAYTZZ010000144.1:0-1566 GCA_043741595.1 Hyphomicrobiales bacterium
AGTTGTTGATCTTGTTGGTGAGCGCGCCGGGGCTCGAACCCGGGACCCCTTGATTAAAAGTCAAGTGCTCTGCCAGCTGAGCTACGCGCTCTTCACGTACCCTTTTCGGGAATGCGGCGGACCCTAAGGTCCGCTCCCCGGCCGGTCAATAGAACCGTACCCTCAACGGCGCCCAAGAAATATCGCCGCCCACCGAAACCATTCGGCCGATTTTGCCGTAGACTGGTCAGGCACGGAGGGAACCACCATGAAACGAATCGCAGGCATGCTTTTCGCGTTGGCCCTTGTGGCAGGCCATTTTGCGACTGCCCACGCCGGGACCATCGGCGATAGCGACCGGGCGACGATCAAGTCGCTCATCACCGGGCAGATCGAAGCCTTCCAGCGGGACGATGGCGCCGCGGCCTATGGCCTCGCCTCGCCGATGATCCACAACTACTTCCCGACGGTCGATGCCTTCATGGGGATGGTCAAGAACGGCTATCAGCCGGTCTATCGTCCGCAGTCGGTGACATTTGGGGAACTTGTCGAAACCGACTTGGGTCCGATGCAGAAGGTCTTCGTCACCGGCCCGGATGGCAAGAACTACGTCGCGATTTATTCGATGCAGCGCCAGCCAGACGGGACGTGGCTGATCAACGGTTGTTCGCTCGTCCAGGATGAGAGCCCGTCGATCTAGGATCGCCCCGGAATATCGCCGCGTTCCCAACCGGCCTTCGCCTCAGCTCGGAAGTCGGCATACCGCCCTGCGACGATCGCAGCGCGGATGCCACCCATCAAACGCTGGTAGTACGACACGTTGTTTTGCGTCAGCAGCATGGCGCCGAGCATCTCTTCCGACTTCACCAGATGGTGCAGGTAGGCGCGCGAGTAGTCGCGTGCCGATGACCAATCGGCGGCATCGTCAAGAGGACGTGGGTCGTCGGCATGGCGCGCGTTCTTCAGGTTGATCTTGCCGAAGCGGGTGTAGGCGACGCCATGGCGCCCTGCCCGCGTCGGCAAGACGCAGTCGAACATGTCGATCCCGCGGGCAACCGCCTCTACGATATCGTCCGGCGTGCCGACGCCCATCAGGTAGCGCGGCGCATTGGTGGGCAGCGCCGGCACCGTCAGGTCGAGCATCGCCAGCATCGTCTCCTGTGGCTCACCCACGGCCAGACCGCCGATCGCGTACCCATCGAAACCAATGTCGGTCAAACCCTTAGCTGACTCCAACCTGAGCCCCGGTTGGTCGCCGCCCTGCACAATGCCGAAGAGCGCCCTTCCCTCCGGCTTGCCAAACGCGATCTTCGATCGCTTCGCCCAGCGCAGCGAAAGCCGCATCGCCCGCTCGACGTCCGCAACCGCCGCCGGCAGCGCCACGCACTCGTCGAGCTGCATGCGGACGTCGGAATCTAGCAACGCCTGGATCTCGAGTGAGCGCTCGGGCGTCAGCGTGTGGGTCGAGCCGTCGATGTGCGATTGGAACGTGACGCCATCCTCGTCGAGTTTGCGGAGTTGGGCCAGCGACATCACCTGGAACCCACCGCTGTCGGTCAGGATCGGGCCGGCCCACCGCGAGAATTC
>JAYTZZ010000145.1:0-9195 GCA_043741595.1 Hyphomicrobiales bacterium
CCGCGTCATGGTCCATGGCGATGATCTCGAAGCGGCCCGCCGTCTCATGGTCGATGCCGGCGTAGGTGCCGAGCTGGAAAAGCCGAAGTGATGCTCGCGGAGACTGAAACGACCGTCGATGCATTCCTCGGCGGAAAGGTCGAGGCGGTACAGCCGAAGCGCGGCCACCATCGTTCGGGCTTGGAGGCTGTCCTCCTGTCAGCGGCGCTGGAACCACAGTTCGCCGGAACGGTTGTCGACCTCGGCGCCGGCGTCGGCGTCGCTGGCATGGCCATCGCGGCCCGCTGTTCGGGCGCTGGCGTGGTTCTGGTCGAGCGCGACGCAGAGGCAATTGCTTGTGCCCGCGAAGCGTTGACCCGGCCCGCCAACCGCGCCTTCTCCGGTCGCGTCTCCATCGTTGCCACAGACATCGCCACGCCGGAAACGGAACGCGTCGCGGCCGGCCTCGGCCGAGCCTTCGCCGATGCGGTCGTGATGAATCCGCCGTTCCATCAGCGGGAAGAGGGGACATCCTCGCCCAACATCGCGCGGGCCTCGGCGCACATACTCGCGGAGAGCGGCCTTGACCCCTGGTGCCGCGCCGCTGCGTCCGCCCTCAAGCCGGAAGGCCGCCTCGTCGTCATCTTCCGCGCCGATCGCCTCGACGCGCTTCTCGCCGCCCTCAGTGGCCGCTTCGGCGATACAGCGATCCTGCCCATCCATCCTCGCGCTAACGAGCCCGCCCATCGTGTCCTCATCGCCGCGGTGAAGGGCAGCCGCGCCGGGTCGCGCATTCTTCCCGCCCTGGTCCTTCACCCCGAGGCCGGCAGCACCTATGTCCCGGAGGTTGAAAGCATTCTCCGCCACGGAGCGAGCCTCGCCGAGGCGCATCCTCCGTGGGCTTCCGTCGACCGAGGCTAACCATGGCCCTGTCCCTCAAAGCGCTCGTCCCCGCTCGCCTCCGCCGCGACAGTCCGGTAATTCCGCTCGTCCGTCTTTCCGGCGCGATCGGCGGCAGCGGCGGCTTCCGCTCAGGCCTGTCGCTCGCCGGCGTCGAGCAGGCGCTCGCCCGCGCTTTCGGCATCAAGCGGGCGCCGGCCGTTGCGATCGTGGTGAACTCGCCGGGCGGCGCCGCGGTCCAGTCGCACCTCATTTTCAAACGCATCCGCGCGCTTGCCGACGAGAAGAACAAGAAGGTCATCGTCGCGGTCGAGGATGTTGCTGCGTCCGGCGGCTACATGATTGCCGTCGCCGGCGACGAGATTGTCGTCGATGCCTCGTCGATCGTCGGCTCCATCGGAGTGCTCTTCGCCGGCTTCGGCTTGACGGGCCTCATTGAGAAGCTCGGCGTCGAACGTCGCGTTCACACTGCCGGCAAGTCGAAAGCCATGCTCGATCCCTTCCGTCCGGAGAATGAGGAGGACATCGCCAGGCTCAAGGCACTGCAGAATGACGTCCACACCGATTTCATTGCGCTTGTGAAGAGCCGCCGCCCGTCGCTTGCCGACGATCCAGACTTGTTCACCGGTGCGTTCTGGTCAGGCGCCCGCGCCGTCGAGCTCGGCCTCGCCGATCGCGTCGGCGATCTCCGCGAGATATTGCGCGGAGAATTCGGCGAAGACGTGCGCGTGCTCCCCATTCCCACTGGCCGCAGCGGATGGCTCCGCCGTCGCATGGGAATGAGCACAATAGGACAGGAGTCAGCCGCTGGGCTCTCTGTCGCGATTAACCACGTGCTCGCCGTCATCGAAGAACGCCTGCTGTGGAATCGCTTCGGCCTGTGAATGTGGTGCGTCGTCAGGGCCGATAGGCAGCGCCTGCTCCGGTCTGTATGGTCCCGCCGGGACACGGATGAAGGAAGCTGATCTTTGAACGAACCGGAGCGATACAAACGGGCGCCCAGCCGCCGCAAGAAGACCGCGCCGGTCAAGCGCGTGGTCCTCTCGGCCGACGCCGCCAAGGCTTATGAGAAGCTGGTGCAGGAGCGCGACGACAAGCAGCGGGACTACGGCCGCCACCTCGCCGCCGACAACAAGCCCAAGTAGCCTGCGCCTTGCCTTGACCCGTCGCTGGCCGGGTTTATAGGTTGCCGCGCCTGAAACGCGGCACTCCCGCAGGATTCGCCAGACCCCCGTGCCCGACGTTCCTCAACACATGCGCCCGGGGCGCTCCTTCCAGGGGCTGATCCTGACGCTGCAGCAGTTTTGGGCTGAGCGCGGCTGTCTCATCCTGCAGCCTTATGACATGCAGATGGGCGCCGGCACGTCGCATCCAGCGACCGCGCTTCGCGCCCTCGGCCCGAAGCCTTGGAACGCCGCATACGTCCAGCCGTCACGCCGTCCAAAGGACGGGCGCTACGGCGAGAACCCCAATCGCTTCCAGCACTACTACCAGTTTCAGGTGATCCTGAAGCCGTCGCCCCCGGACCTGCAGCAGCTCTACCTCGACTCCCTCTACGCCATCGGCATTGATCCGAAGCTGCATGACCTCCGCTTCGTCGAGGACGATTGGGAGAACCCGACGCTCGGCGCCTGGGGCCTCGGCTGGGAGTGCTGGTGCGACGGCATGGAAGTGTCTCAGTTCACCTATTTCCAGCAGGTCGCCGGCATCGAGTGCGCGCCGGTCTCCGGCGAGCTGACCTACGGCCTCGAACGTCTCGCAATGTACCTGCAGGGCGTCGACAATGGTTTCGATCTCAATTTCAACGGCGGCGACCACAACAAGGTCACCTACGGCGACGTGTTCCTGCAGAACGAGCAGGAATTCTCCCGCTACAATTTTGAATTCGCCGACACCGAAATCCTCTTCCGCCATTTTGCCGACGCGGAGAAAGAATGCCGCTCGCTTTTAGAGAAGGGCAGGGACGGCGAGCACCACAAATTGGCGGTTCCTGCTTACGAGCAGGTCATCAAAGCCGGCCACACGTTTAACCTGCTCGACGCCCGCGGCATAATCTCGGTCACCGAGCGCCAGAGCTACATCCTGCGCATCCGCGATCTCGCCAAGGCCTGCGGCGAAGCCTGGCTTCACACCGTCGGAGGCGGCGCATGATTCTTTCCGTTGTCGTCCCCGCGAAGGCGGGGACCCAGTACCCGCGAGCGGTGCAGGCGGAGGCGCGCCGGTTGTGAAGTTGATGAAGAAGAAACTCGCAAAGCCTGCAGCCAAGCCGGCCCCAAAGAAGCGCCGCGCCGCAGAACCGGTCTCCACCGAGCACCGCATCGCGATCGCGGGCGTTGCCCTGTCCGTGAGCTATGGTCGCGACCGAAGCGAGCGCATGGAGCTCCGCGGGACCGCGACTCTGAACGCCAACGCGGTGTCCGGCGGCACTCGGACAACGGGCTTTGTCGCGCTCGCTCTGAAAAAGGGCGCGAAGATTTCCAATCGCGTCACCTACGCGCCGGCTTCGCTCAACCGCAATCTGGTTTTTACCCTCTACGTCGACGAAAGCGACCTCGCCCTCTTCC
This sequence comes from Hyphomicrobiales bacterium, assembly GCA_043741595.1. Taxonomy (GTDB): domain Bacteria; phylum Pseudomonadota; class Alphaproteobacteria; order Rhizobiales; family Kaistiaceae; genus DASZQY01. Next base: position 3,444 of record JAYTZZ010000145.1, read on the forward strand.
GCGAGCTGTTCGTCACCGGTACTGGCGGCGAAGCCTCCGACCCCGGCCCTCATTTTCTGGGCGCGCACCGTGCGTCCGCTCGCGACCGACGAAGCTGGTACCGAGTCGGTCATTGAGTTCGGCTTCCGCCTTGACTTCGACCCCGGTCCGTAGGGTCCAGCGCCTCGAAGCAGCCGTCAGGCAATCTCGATCAGTCGTTCGCCGCGTTCCAATCCGCCCAGGATTTCCGGCAAAAGCGGTTCGACTGCGTGCCAAAGCGCTCTTCGCGTCGTGTTGCCCAATCTGACCCAGACGACAGGTGTGCCGGAAGGATCGGTTCGCGCAAGGTCGGCAAAGTCATGATCTTTGGTCACGATGACCGCTCTATGGTTCACGGCATAAAGCCAGACTTCGCGATCGGTGGCTGCGCCGATTCCAATCACGTTCACATGTTCCGCGTGGTGGCCTTTGCGATTGAGTTCATCGGCGAGCGCCGGCGGCAACTGCGCGTCGATGAGAAAGCGCACTCAAGCTGCCCGGATGACGCGGTGATCGGTTGATCGTGCCGCATAAGCCAGCGCTGCCGAGATGTCTTCGTCCGTCAGGTAAGGGAAGTCGTCGAGCAGTTCCTGACGGGTTGCTCCGCCGGCGAGCATCTCGACGATATCCGCAACGCGCATGCGCGTGCCCCTGATTGTCGGTCGTCCGCCCACAATCGCCGGATCGGTTGAAATTCGCTCGAGAAGCTTCTCATCCACGGAGGCGGTCCGGCGTGAGGAAGCATCGCCGGGGACTACCGCTAATCTGGCACCCATTCGCGGGGCACGACCCCATTGCGCGAGAAATCTGAAAAGCGCCTCGAAAAGCTCGTGACCCAGCCGGCTATCGGGATCGGCAGGGGAGAACCAGGTTTCGAGGACGCGTTCAGTGCGGCGTCCGTCCGCGCTTTCCCGATACGTCTTGAGGTAGGTTGCTGCACTATTGCCGGCGTATCCGACGAATTTGCTGGGGCCGAACTGCCATCCCTCTTCGGTGCGCAAGGCGTACCACGCATGGACCTGACCAAGGCGTGATTGCAGTTCGGTGCTGCCCGCAATTTCCTTGTTGAAATTTCGGATATTGGTGGCGACTTGGGCGGGGTTCGATACCGGCTGCTGCTTCATGGCATCTTCCTTAAAGTAGGAGTATCCTAATTATCCTACTTTAATGTCCACGTCAATGTTGGGTTTCGGAAGTGACTTCAGGGCCCCGCTCGCATAACAAGCGACGCACCGAAACCCGCGTGATTCATGCCTGATCTCCTGCTCGAATTGTTCTCCGAGGAAATCCCGGCCCGCATGCAGCGGCGCGCCGCTGCCGATTTGCAGAAGCTCGTCACCGATGCGCTGGTCGAAGCCGGCCTCCTCTATGAGGGCGCCAAGGCGTTCGCCACGCCCCGCCGGCTGGCGCTGACGGTCCACGGTCTGCCGGCCCGCTCGCCCGAGCAGAAAGAAGAGAAGAAGGGTCCGCGCGTCGGCGCGCCGGAGCAGGCGATCGCCGGCTTCCTGAAGAGCGCTGGCCTCGCCTCCATCGAGCAGGCCAGGGTGCAGGCAGACAAGAAGGGCGACTTCTACATCGCCGTCGTCGAGAAGCCCGGCCGAGCCGCGCCCGAAGTCATCGCGGAGATCGTGCCGAAAGTCGCCCGCGCCTTTCCGTGGCCGAAGTCCATGCGCTGGGGCGCCGCTTCCGCAAAGCCCGGCAGTCTTGTCTGGGTTCGCCCGCTTCATTCTATCCTTTGCGTCTTCGGCCCCGAGGCCTCCGACACCGAAGTCGTGAATTTCGAAATCGACGGCATCCGCTCCGGCAACGTCACCTATGGCCATCGCTTCATGGCCCCGGCGCCGATCGCGGTCCGCCGCTTCGACGACTATATGGCGAAGCTGGAGAAGGCGAAGGTCGTCCTCGATGCCGACCGCCGCAAGCAGATCATCCTCGCCGACGCGAAGGCCCGCGCGCTCGCCGGTGGACTCGAGCTGGTCGAGGACGACGCGCTGCTGGAGGAAGTTGCCGGCCTCGTCGAGTGGCCGGTGGTGCTCATGGGCTCGTTCGACGAGGCCTTCCTCGAAATTCCGCCAGAGGTGATCCGCGCCACCATCCGCGCCAACCAGAAGTGCTTCGTACTGCGAGCCCCTGCCACCGCGGCCAATATTGAAACTCCACCTCTCCCGGTTAGGGAGAGGGCCGCGAGCCTTATGAGCGAAGGCGAATTAGGCTCGAGGGGTGAGGGGGTTCACCCTGCCAGCCTCTCCAACCGCTTCCTCCTCGTCGCCAACATCGAGGCGAGCGATGGCGGCAAGGCCATCGTCGCCGGCAACGAGCGCGTCATCCGTGCCCGCCTTTCGGACGCTCGCTACTTCTGGGAGACCGATCTCAAGACTAAGCTCGAGGATCGCCTGCCGAAGCTCGACGGTATCGTGTTCCACGAAAAGCTCGGCACGCAAGGCGAGCGTGTCCAGCGTCTCATGCGGCTGGCGAAGGAAGTCGCGCCGCAGGTCGGCGCCGATCCAGTCAAGGCGGAGCGCGCCGCGAAGCTCGCCAAGGCCGACCTCGTCACCGAAATGGTCGGCGAGTTCCCCGAGCTGCAAGGCCTGATGGGCAAATACTACGCTCTGAAGCAGGGCGAGGACGCTTCGGTCGCCACCGCCATCGACGATCACTACAAGCCTGTCGGCCCCGCTGACCGCGTACCGACCGATCCCGTCGCCATCGCTGTCGCGTTGGCCGACAAACTCGACACGCTCGTCGGCTTCTGGGCCATCGACGAAAAGCCGACGGGCTCCAAGGACCCGTACGCGCTACGGCGCGCGGCGCTGGGCGTCATACGCATCGTCTTAGATCGCGACCTTCGGATATCCATGCGCCGACCGGCTCAACGAGCGTTGTCGCAGAACTACATTCGCATTTTTGAGGCTGAGTTAGCTGAGAGACAAATGCTAATTGATGAATTTGAGGAGGAATTTGGAAAAGACGCAGCTTTGGACGCCCGTCAAATTCAAAAAGCGGAAGCGAGGGGCGCTGCAGATCTCTTAATAAAGAGGTTTGGTCACAAGTCTTATGATGTCTATCTGGACCTCCTAGCCTTCTTCGCCGACCGCTTGAAAGTCCAGCTCCGCGAGCAGGGCGCGCGTCACGATCTCGTCGACGCGGTCTTCGCGCTGGGCAATCAGGACGACCTCCTCCTGATTGTTCGCCGGGTCGAAGCCCTAGGCAAATTCCTCGATACAGACGACGGCAAGAATCTGCTGGCGGGCACCAAGCGCGCGACCAATATCCTGCGCGACGAGGAAAAGAAGGAAGGTGAGATCTACTCCGGTTCTGTCGACCTTAAGCTTCTGACCGAACCCGAGGAGAGGGCGCTGGAAGCGACCCTCGATATCGTTGCTTCCAACGCCGCAAAAGCCGTCGAAAAGGAAGACTTCGCCGCCGCCATGACCGCCCTGGCCAAGCTCCGCGCCCCGGTCGATGCCTTCTTCGAAAAGGTGCGGGTCAATGCCGACGACGCGAAGGTCCGCGTCAACCGCCTCCGCCTGCTGAACCGCATCCGCGAAGCGACCCTTGCGGTCGCCGATTTCTCGAAGATCGGCGGCTGAGCGCATACTCGTTGCGTCTAGGTGAGTCGCGGGTTCCGCCGCGACCAGCATTGGAGGCAACACCCGATGACCATCGGCGTCCTGACGATCCAACCGCTCATCGCGCTCATAGCCGGCGTGCTTATTCTGCTCGTGCCGCGCCTGCTCAATTACATCGTCGCGATTTATCTCATCATCATTGGCGTGCTCGGCCTCTGGCCGAACCTGCTCGGCGGCACCGGCGCCGGTTAGCCTTCATTCCGCTTTGGAGTGGACGCGCTCAGACTGGTGAGGGATAACGCCTTCACCGGGCCGATCTCGACTTGGCCCGGGCGTGTCACCTTCGGGGGAGTTATGGAATACGTCTTGCGCGGGTTGGGCGTTATCGCCATCACGGCGGGCGGAGTCATCGCCGCGCTGGCCATCGTGCAACTCGGCCGCGCTGGCGTCCCCATTCAGAACATGCTTCTGGCGCCGGGAGTGAGCAGCGGTATCGTCATTATCATCACAGGCATTCTCTTTCTCGGCTTCGGCACCGCCATCAGCCTGCTGCGGCGGATCAGGGACAACACTGATCAGGGCTGACTGACGCTCAACAGCTAGCCGATTTCGACCACCAGACGTCCGCGCACCTTGCCGTTGACGATGTCGTTCGCTGCGTTGGGGATGGCGTGAAAATCGATCGCGGTCGTCATCGCACGGAGTTTTGCGCGATCGAGGTCGCTGGCAAGCCGCTTCCACGCCGCGAAGCGGAGCGGCTGCGCCGCATAGACTGAGTTGATGCCGAGCAGCGATACGCCGCGCAGGATGAACGGCTGCACCATCGTCGGCACTGCCGCCCCGCCCGCGTTGCCGCAGGCCGCGACCGCGCCATCGCGCATCGTCATGGAGAGAACGTTGGCGAGGATCGTCCCGCCGACCGCGTCGATGCCTGCGGCCCACCGCTCCTTCGCCAGCGCCGCGACGGGCACCCCGAGTTCCGCCCGGTCGATGATCGCCGCAGCGCCGAGGTCGGTCAGGTACCCCGCCTCGTGCTTCCGCCCGGTGACGGCGTGCACCGTGTAGCCGAGCCCCGATAACAGCGTCACCGCCATCGACCCGACGCCGCCCGCCGCGCCGGTCACCACCACCGGTCCCCGCGCGGTCGTGATGCCGGCGCGCTCGAGCGCCAGGATCGACAGCATCGCCGTGAAGCCCGCCGTGCCGATTGCCATCGCTTCCGAAGTCGTCAGGCCCGCGGGCAGCGGCGTCAGCCATTCGCCCTTCACCCGCGCCTTCTGGCTGTAGGCTCCGTGGTGCGTCTCGCCGAGCCCCCAGCCGTTGGCGAGCACCTTGTCGCCAACTCTGAAGGTCGGGTTCGTCGATGCCGTCACTGTCCCGGCGAAGTCGATGCCTGGGATCATCGGAAACCGCCTCACAACGGGCAGCTTGCCGGTGATCGCGAGCCCATCCTTGTAGTTGACGGTCGTGTATTCGACGCGAACGTCCACGTCGCCCGGCATCAGGTCGGCGGGCGTCAGCGTCGTCACCGCGACCGACTGCGCCTTGGCCGCCTCGTCGCGAGTGATGAGGAAGGCTTTGAAGGTATCCACAGGTTCCTCGCCGCGCCGCGATCAAACTCAATTGTCGTCCCCGCGAAGGCGGGGACCCAGCAACCGCTGTCATAGCAAGATTGGCACGCTGGAGGATACTGGATGTCCGCGTTCGCGGGCTAGTATCCCGCCGCCGCCGGCCCCGCCGCCATTGCCGGCCGCGCGACCGGCGTCTCGTTGATCGGCAAGTGCACGATCGCCGCGAAGACGCCGAGCGCCACCGACAGCCACCAGACGACATCGTACGAGCCGGTGCGGTCGTAGAGGAACCCGCCGAGCCATACGCCGAGGAACGACCCGACCTGATGCGAGAGGAAGACGAACCCGAACAGCGTCGCCATGTAGCGCGTGCCGAACATGACGGCGACGATTTGTTGCGTCGGCGGTACGGTCGACAGCCAGAGCACGCCCATCAGGACCGAGAACACCAAAACCGACACCACGCTCGGCGGGGTCAGGATGAAGATCACGATGACCACCGATCGCGACAGGTAGAGCGCCGCCAGAATCCACCGCCGCGGCATGTGCCCCGAGAGGACGCCCGTCCCGATCGACCCGATGATGTTGAAGAGG
>JAYTZZ010000146.1:0-3971 GCA_043741595.1 Hyphomicrobiales bacterium
TTGCGCCGTGCCGCCACCTCGAGATTCGCGGCAAGCGCCGCCACCTCCGCATCATCAGAGGCAGGCGCAGCTTCGGTAAGCGGCCGGCGGACGAAACCATCGAACAGGAGCTTGCGCATCAGAGGTCGTGTCCTGAGTACGAGCAGTTGAACGACTTGTTGCACAGCGGGAAGTCGGCAACGATGTTGCCCTCGATGACGGCCTCCAGCAGCGGCCACTGGAACCACGACGGATCGCGAAGATGAGCGGCGGCGACCCTGCCCTCCTCGTCAAGCCGAACCCATGCCAGGACATCGCCGCGGAATCCTTCCGTCAGCGCAATCCCCTCCCCGGAACGCCGCGGCACGTCGACGAGAAGCGCGCCGTCGGGAAGATTGGCGAGCGCCGCCAACAACGTGAGGCTCTGCTCGATCTCGCGAATCCTGATCCAGACGCGCGCGTTGACATCGCCCTCATGCAGGACCGGCACCTCGAACTTCATTCCGTTATAGGGCGCGTAAGGAAGTGCCCGGCGCGCGTCGAAGGCTCGGCCGGACGCACGACCGACGAAGCCGCCGGCGCCGAATTGTCGGGCGAGGTCAGCCTTGAGGATGCCGGTACCGACCGTCCGATCCTGGAGGGAGGCGGTGTTGTCGTAAATTGCGACAAGACGAGGGAGGGCCGCGCGGATGTCGCCGATGAGAGCGAAGAGCTCCGCCTGTCCTCTCGGGGAGAGATCGGCTGCGACGCCACCCGGAATGATCCGGTCCATCATCAGGCGATGTCCAAACGCGCCGGCGGCAAGTCTGAGTACCCGCTCTCGCAGGATGCTGGTGTGGGCATGCATAAGAGCGAAGGAGGCGTCGTTGCAGATCGCGCCGATGTCTCCGAAGTGGTTGGCTATGCGCTCGAGTTCGGCCATCAGCCCCCGGAGCGCCCGCGCTCTCGGGGTCACCTCGACACCGAGCGCCGCCTCGACCGCCCGGGCGAACGCGAAGGCGTAGCCGACCGTCGAGTCGCCCGACGTACGACCGGCGAGACGTGCCGCTTCCGTGATCGTCGCGCCACGCATGAGGCGGTCGATGCCCTTGTGCGCGTACCCGAGCCGCTCCTCGAGGCGCACTATCGTCTCGCCACTGGCGGTGAAGCGAAAATGCCCGGGCTCGATGATGCCGGCGTGGACGGGACCGACCGCGATCTGGTGCAGGTTCTCGCCTTCGCTGGCGAGGAACGCATATTCGGCCGAAGCCGTCTCGGTTTGCTGGCCGAGGGGATGCCCGACGCCCCAGCGGCCGTGATCGAGCCACGGTCGAGTATCTTCCAGCCCGACAGGCTCGAGGCCGTGAAGATCGCGAACCGCCCGCTCAAGGCGGATTGCGGGAGCGTGTTTCTCGGCGACAGAAGGAAACCGTCGGTCCGGGCAGTCGAGGCTGAGAACGGCGACGCTATTGGCGTCTTCGCCCAACAGCGCCATGTGCACCGTTGTCCCGTCGCCCCATAAGCTCACGAGTGTCAGGTCGCCGGCGGCGAGCGCTGCGATCGCCGAGCGCCATACCGCGGTGGTGACGATCACGCGCGTCCACGGCCGGTGGGCCTCGACCGTCCTTCCGCTGGCGACAATTTGCGGGAGCGTCGCCATCGCGTTACCCCAGAATCCCGGCGATGTGCTGGAACCAGACGACCAGCGTGGGAGGCAGATAGATGCCCGCGGCGAACACCAGTGCGAAATGGATGTACATCGGCACGTAGGAAGCCTTGACTGGCGCGGTGCTCCCGGACGGCTCGCCGAAGGCGAGCCCGTTGAGGCGCAGGAACAGCGCCCCGAAAGCGACAAGCAATCCGCCCACGAGCGGGATCGCAAGGAGCGGCTGGCGGGCGAACGTGGACGAGACGATCAGGAACTCGCTCATGAAGATGCCGAGCGGCGGCAGCCCGGCGATGGCGACGACGCCCAGAACGAGTCCCCAACCGAGCAGGGGATGGGTGACGGTCAGGCCGCGAATCTCCGCGATCTTCTGTGTCCCCTTGACCTGCGCGATATGACCGACGGCGAAGAAGATTGCCGACTTGGTCAGGCTGTGCATGACCATGTGCAGCAGCCCTGCAAAATTGGCGAGGGGGCCGCCGATGCCGAAGGCGAAGGCGATGATCCCCATGTGCTCGATCGACGAGTAGGCGAACATCCGTTTGATGTCGCGCCTGCGGTAGAGCATGAAGCCCGCGAAGATGAGCGAGGCGAGCCCCATTGCGATCAGCAGTGGACCGGGTGCCAGCGATCCCGGATTGGCGGCGAGAAGCAGCTTGAAGCGCAGCACCGCATAGAGGGCCACGTTGAGGAGAAGCCCGGAGAGGACCGCCGAAATCGGCGTAGGACCTTCGGCGTGAGCGTCCGGCAGCCAGGCGTGGAGCGGCGCCAGCCCGACCTTCGTGCCGTAACCAAGCAGCAGGAACACGAAGGCGACGTTGAGGAGCGCCGGGTCGAACCGGCTGACCTTGTCGATGAGGACGGTCCAAATCATCGCATCGAGGCCCTCGCCGACCACGGGCCGCGCGGCAAGATAGACGAGGATGGTGCCGAAGAGCGCCAGCGCGATGCCGACGCTGCCGAGGATGAAGTACTTCCACGCGGCTTCAAGCGCCTCCGAGGTGCGATAGATGCCGACCATCAGCACCGTTGTCAGCGTCGACAATTCGATCGCCACCCACATCACGCCGATATTGTTGGCGAGCAATGCGAGGTTCATCCCGAACATCAGGAGCTGGTACATCGCGTGGTAGAAGCGGAGATACGTCGGCGTCAGCCGCCCGATCTCCAGCTCGTGTGCGATATAGCTCGCGCTGAAGACGCTCGTCGTGAACGCAACGAAGGTCGTCAGCACGATGAAGACAATGTTGAGATCGTCGATGAAGAGATAGCTACCTGGCGCCGGCCGCGCGACGAAGAACAGCGAGAGCGCCGCGACCAGGGTCAGGAAACTCGCGAACACGTTCAGCCGTGCTGCCAGCCGGTATTGGGGCAGCAGAGCCAGCAGCGCCGCCGCGACGAGCGGAACGGCGAGGATGACGACCTCGACGTTGACGGAGAGGCCGCTCACCGCTGATCTCCCCTGACGCGATCGAGGGCGCGAACATCGACGGTGTCGAAGCGCTCGCGGATGCGGAACAGGAATATGCCGATGACGATGAAGGCTATGAGGATCGAAAAGGCGACGCTGATCTCGACGACCAGCGGCATGCCCTTGGCGCCGGTCGCGGCAAGCACCAAGCCGTTTTCGAGCGACATGAACCCGACCACCTGACTGACCGCGTTCCGCCGGGTCACCATCATCAGCAGACCGAGGAGCACGACGGAGAGCGCGAAGGCGAGATCCTCGCGCGCCAGTTGATCCGCGGCGACTGTCACCCGCAACATCACGACAAGAGAGAGCGCCACCAGCGCCATGCCCGCGAGCATGGTCAAACCGACGCCGCCGACAGTCTCTATCTCGCGGTGAATACCGAGTTGCCTGACGATACGGCGAAGCGCGGTCGGAATAGCGAAGCCCTTGAAGACGAGCGCAATTGCCGCGGTGACGAACAGGTGCGGCGCACCCTGGATCGTCGCCTGCCAGGCGACCGATAGCGCCAGCACCACAGCATGCAGCGCAAAAACGTTGAGGAGCGCGGCCATGCGGTCCTGATAGAGCAGCACGAAGCTGACCAGCACGAGCCCACCGGCGAGCAGGTGAGCAATGTCGAGCTGGAGGCTGGCGCTCATCGAAATGTCCGCGTCACGAAGAGCAGGAGCGTCGCCAGTAGGCCGAGCATCAGCCCTGCGCCAAGAAAATCCGGGACGCGGAAGACGCGCATCTTGGCGATGGTCGTCTCGAACACAGCTAGCAAAACGGCGCCCACCGCGAGCTTGGCGATACAGGCCACGAGTCCGATGCCGAGGGCGGCTGCACCATTGGTCGCCGGCGCGAGTCCCCACGGCACGAAAACGGCGGCGATCA
>JAYTZZ010000147.1:0-9178 GCA_043741595.1 Hyphomicrobiales bacterium
TCCAGCACCGGCCATCAGGTCGCTGCGGCTTTATTGGCTGGAATCGCCGGCCTTAGTATCCTCGTCGCCTTTGCGCTGGCGCAGGTTTATCCCTTCCTCGCCTCGGGCGTGACCGCCGCAGCGCTTCTGGTCACCGCTATTGCAATCTGGGGCGGCGTCCGCATCGAGCAGAAGCAGTTACGCTCCGATCTCGCGCATCTTGCCGCCGACAACCTGCGTCTCGTTACCGAACTCGAAAACGTCGCCGACACCGCCTGGGAACTCCGCGAAAGCGAGGAGTATCGCAGTTTGATCGACGCGCGCCGGAAGGCGGAAGCCGCGAGCCAGGCGAAGTCCCGCATGCTCGCCACCGTCAGCCACGAGTTTCGCACGCCGCTGAACGGCATTCTTGGGCTAACGGGTCTCCTCACCGAAACCGACCTGACGCCCGATCAGGAAACCTACGCGCGTGCCGTCCATTCCTCCGGCGAGGCACTACTCGCCCTGGTCGACGACATGCTCGATTTTTCCAGGATCGAAGCCGGCCGGCTCGACCTCTATCCGGAGCCGACCGATCTCGAGGCGCTCCTGCAGGAGATTGTCGAGCTGCTCGCCGGGCGCGCCCACATCAAGGGAATCGACATCGCTGCCGAGGTCGCAGGCGACGTGCCGGCGACGGTGAACGTCGATCCCGCGCGTTTGCGACAGGTGCTGATCAACCTCGCCGGCAACGGCGTGAAGTTCACCGACAAGGGAGGCGTCGCGCTTTCGGCAGGTCTCGCTACCGACGGCGCGATCGTTTTCGCCGTTTCCGACAGCGGACCGGGCATCGCTCCGGAGGATGCAGAGCGGCTCTTCGATGAATTCGAGCAGATGGACACAGCGCTCAGCCGTCGCCATGGCGGTGCCGGGCTGGGCCTTGCCATCTCGCGGCGAATCGTACGCCGCATGGGTGGCGACGTAACACTCGCCGATCGTCCGGGTGGCGGCTCCATATTCTCATTCGCGTTGGCATTGCCGCCGGCCGAGGGAGCACCAACCGCCACCGAGGTGAACCTCGCCGGTCGAAGCTTCCTGATTCTGGCGCCGGAAGGCGCCGAACCGCCGGCGCTTGCCCGCCATCTTGCCTCTGCCGGTGCCAGGGCCCGCACCGCACGCACCCTAACCGAAGCCGCCGGGCTCATCGGTGCCGCGACCGCCGCAAGCGAAATCCATGATGCCGTGCTCATCGACTCACGCGCCATGCCCGACCCCGCGACGGCTCTCGCGCGATTGCGCGAAGCTGCAGGGCGCAGGATTCCGGCTGCCGTCCAGATCGAACCCGGCCGCCGTGGTGAGATCGACGCGCTGAAGCAGGCAGGCTTCGACGCTTATCTCGTACGCCCCGTGCGGCGGAGTTCTCTGCTTCGGATCGCCGGCGACATCGCCTCGGCGTCCGGCGGATTCAGCATCGATCCCGGCGATGCTCGCCCACGGAAGACGTCGGCGCCACGCCGCGCCGTCGAAAACCTCGATGTGCTGCTCGCAGAGGACAACGAGATCAACGCGCTCCTCGCCCGCGCCGTGCTTGAGGGGCTTGGCCACACCGTCACCGAAGTGCGCGACGGCGCCGCCGCTGTCGCCGCAGCGCGCGAGAAGAATAACGGCTTCCCGGCGATCCTCATGGACCTTCACATGCCGGGCCTCGATGGGCTGGCCGCGGCCCGCGGCATCAGGGAATGGGAGCGGGCGACAGGCACTCCGCGCGCGGCTATCCTTGCTGTGACGGCCGACGTGTTGGCGGAGACACGTGCCGCCGCCAAGGCGGCGGGTATAGACGCAGTCTTGGAAAAGCCGATGACGCCGGATTCGCTTCGTCGCGCGCTTGCCGAGCTGACCGCGGCTTAGCTCTCAGGGCCTTCCGCGGCCTTGGCCACCGTCGTTTCGGAATCGTCGGCGACGACTGTGGGCTTCGCCCGTTTGGCGATGCCGACCAGAGCCGGGCGCAAGGTTCGATCGCCAATAACATATCCGGCCTGAATCTCTTCGACGACCGTCCCGGGCTGCGCGTCCGGTGATTCCATTTCGAACATAGCCTGATGCACGGCCGGATCGAACTTCTGCCCCTTGGTCTCGATACGGCGTACGCCGAATTTGGTGAGCGACTGTTCGAGACCGCGTTCCGTCACCTCGACCCCGTCGATGAGTGCATCGAGGGCCGCGTCGCCGCTCCCGCGTTGCTCCTTCGGCACAGCGTCGATGGCGCGGCGGAGATTGTCGCTGACCGTCAGCATGTCGCGGGCGAAATTCGCGACCGCGTACTGGCGGGCATCAGCAATCTCGCGCTCGGTCCGCCGGCGAAGGTTCTCCATCTCGGCGAGGGTGCGCAGGAGCTTGTTTTTGAGGTCGGCGACCTCGGCCTCCAGCGCCTCAGCGTTGAACGCAGCCTCTTCATTTGCCGGCGCGTCGGTGTCGGCGTCCTCTTTCATCTCGGGCGTGGTCTCGTTGGCCATCATCCGTGTCCGGTTTTTGCGAATTCGAGGTGTCAGGCGGGATATCAGGGTTTCGAGGCCAAAAATCAAGCCGCACGAGGGCAGTTCCGCTCAGATGCGCCGCAGCGCCACCTGCTCGATGCGGTGGTTTTCTCCCTTGCTGAGAATAAGGCGTGCGCGGGGCCGTGTCGGCAGGATGTTTTCCCGGAGATTCACAAGGTTGATGCGTTCCCAAAGGCCTCCGGCAACGCGCTCGGTCTCCTCCTCGTCGATGTCGGCATAGCGATGGAAGTAGGATTTCGGGTCACGGAAGGCGGTGTCGCGGAGCTGGCGGAAGCGTTCGACGTACCATTGGCGGATGACAGCGTCGTCAGCGTCGAGGTAGACCGAAAAATCGAAGAAATCGGAGACGAAGGGGATGACGCGCCCATCGCGCGGCAACCGCGAGGTTTGCAGTACGTTAAGCCCCTCAACGATGAGGATATCGGGCCGGTCTATGGTGATAGTCTCTCCCGGGAGGATGTCGTACGCGAGATGCGAATACACCGGCGCCGCGACGTTGCGCTTGCCAGCCTTGATGTCGGCGAGGAAAGCCGAGAGAGCCGGCCGGTCGTAGCTTTCCGGAAAGCCTTTCTTTTCCATCATGCCTTCGCGGGCGAGCACGGCATTCGGCAGCAGGAATCCGTCTGTGGCAATGAGGTCGACCTTCGGCGTGTTCGGCCATCGCCGCAGCAACGCGCGCAGCACCCGCGCCGTCGTCGATTTACCGACCGCGACCGAGCCAGCGATTCCGATGATGAACGGCGTCACGCCATCCTCGACACCAAGAAACGTGCGGGTGGCGTCGTGAAGCGCCTGCGTCGCGGCGACGTGGAGGCTGAGAAGGCGCGAGATCGGCAGGTAAATCTCGACCACTTCGTCGAGCGAGATAGGGTCGTTGAAGCTCTTCAAGCGCGTCAGGTCGTCGTCGGTTAGCGTCAGCGGGGTATCGGCGCGGAGCTTCGCCCACTCGGTGCGGGTGAACACCAGGTGGGGCAGGATGATCGTCGGCGACGTCTGATCCATCGTCCCTACTTCGGCTTACGCCCGGCCTTCTCGGCAAGCCCGCTCTGGCGTGTGCGCTTCTCGAGTTCGCTCATTACCGCGTCAAGCGAGATACCGCGCGCCTGTAGCATGACAAGGAGGTGGTAGAGTACGTCGCCGGCCTCCGCCGTGAGCGCGGCGTCATCCTCGGACACTGCGGCCAGCGCAGCCTCCACCGCTTCCTCACCAAACTTCTTCGCGCATTTGTCGACACCGGCGGCCAGCAGTTTCGCGGTATACGACGATACGGCGTCGGCGGCGTGGGCGCGTTCGGCGATGATCGCGGCAAGGTCGGCGAGGGTGAATTTGCTCATAGGATCAACCGTTGATGCGCACGGGGATACCCGCCGCCGCCATGTGCTCTTTAGCTTGGCGGATCGTAAACGTGCCGAAGTGGAAGATCGAGGCGGCAAGCACCGCCGAAGCGTGTCCCTTTCGGACGCCGTCATTGAGGTGATCGAGCGTGCCGACACCGCCGGAGGCAACCACTGGGATCGGCACCGCATCGGCGACGGTGCGCGTGAGCTCCAGATCGAAGCCGTCGCCGGTACCGTCGCAATCCATGGAAGTCAGGAGAATTTCGCCGGCGCCGAGACGGGCAACGTCCACGGCGTAGCGAACCGCATCGATCCCCGTGGCGTTCCGTCCGCCGTGGGTAAAGACTTGGAAACCGCGATTGACGCGCTTGGCGTCGATTGCGACTACAATCGCCTGCGCGCCGAATTTCTCCGACGCCTCGCGCACGATTTCGCGCCGCTCAATCGCGCCAGTGTTGATCGACACCTTATCGGCACCCGCGAGGAGGAGTGCCCGCACGTCGGCGACAGTGCGCACGCCGCCGCCGACCGTCACCGGCATGAAGCATTGCTCGGCGGTGCGCGCCACGACATCGAGAAAGATTCCGCGGTTCTCGTGGCTGGCGGTGATGTCGAGGAAACAGAGTTCATCAGCGCCGGCGGCGTCATATGCCTTGGCCGCTTCGACGGGATCGCCGGCATCGACGAGATCGACGAAGCGCACGCCTTTGACGACGCGCCCGTCCTTCACATCGAGGCAGGGAATGACGCGGACTTTGAGGGTCATGCGCGCGCCGCCGCTCGCGTCTTGATCAGGGCGAGCGCCTGCTTCGGGTCGAGGCGGCCGTCGTAAAGCGCGCGGCCGGCGATGGCGCCTTCGAGAATTGCGCAATCGGGCTGCGTCAGGCGCTCGATATCGGCGAGGGAACCCAGACCGCCCGACGCAATCACCGGGATCGAGACGGCGTTGGCGAGCGCTAAAGTCGCTGTGATATTAAGACCTTGCAGCAACCCATCGCGGTCGATGTCGGTGTAGATGATGGCGGCAATGCCGGCATCTTCGAAGCGGCGCGCCAGGTCGACGACGCGCATCGAGGTCGTTTCTGCCCAGCCGCGCACGGCCACTTGCCCGGCCTTTGCATCGATGCCGACCGCGACCTGCCCGGGAAATACGCTTGCAGCTTCTTGCACGAGATCCGGGTCGGTCACCGCTGCCGTGCCGAGGATGACGCGGGCGATGCCCCGGTCGAGCCATGCTTCGATTGCCGCCATATCGCGGATCCCGCCGCCGAGCTGCACCGGCAGGTCCGTGGCATCGAGGATGGCTTTCACCGCCGCGCCATTTTCGGAGCGGCCAGCGAAGGCGCCGTTGAGGTCGACGACGTGCAGCCGCTCGAAACCCTGACGCTGGAACGTGTGCGCCTGACTAACCGGGTCGCGGTTGAAAGTGGTCGCCCGCTCCATGTCGCCTTGCTCGAGGCGCACGCACTGGCCGTCCTTCAGGTCGATGGCGGGAAAGAGGATCATCGAACCTAGGGGGTCCAGGTCAGAAAATTGGCGATGAGCTTCAGCCCAAGCTTCTGACTCTTCTCCGGGTGAAATTGCGTTCCGGCTATGGTGCCGCGGGCAACGATCGCCGTCACCGGCCCGCCATAGTCGGCGACCGCCACGACATCGTCGTTGCGCTCCGGCACCAGGTGGTAGCCGTGCAGGAAATAGGCGTGCCAACCGTCGTCACCGAAAGCGATGCCCTCGAACAGGGGGTGATCAGTGACCACGCGCATGGTGTTCCAGCCCATGTGCGGCACCTTGAGCGTGGGGTCGTTCGGCTCGATGGCGCGTACTTCGCCGGGAATGCGGTCGAGGCCGGCGGTAGTCGAATGTTCGACGCCCCGTGTGGCGAGCAACTGCATGCCGACGCAGATTCCGAAGAACGGACGGCCGCGAACGTCGATCGTGTCGTCGATTGCCTCGATCATTCCGTCGATGGCGTCGAGGTTTCGCCGGCAATCGGCAAAGGCGCCGTCACCCGGGAGCACGACCCGGTCGGCCTTGGCGACCACGTCGGGATCGGAGGTGATGGTCACGGTCTCGCCGGAGTCGCTGGCGGCGATGGCGTACTGGAACGCCTTCTCTGCCGAGCGCAGATTGCCGGCGCCGTAGTCGATGATCGCGACGGTCACGATGCGCCTCCCGGAGCCGGGAAGAGCCCGACGACGTCACCGGCTTCGGCCGACGGCTGGACCGGGCCGAGCTTCCGCGGGGCAGGGGGCGGTGGGGGAGTCGGCGAAGGAACGTCTGCCTGCGGCATGTCCAGGGACGTGAAGTAGCGGATCTCGGCTTCTTCCAGACCGCGTCCTTCCACAACACCGACAAACCGATATCCGCGGCGCGCAAGGGTCCACCGGCGGAGTTCGTTCGCCTCAAGGGCAAACAGGAAGTGGACAAGAAAGATGATCACGCCGGGGAGTGATCCACCGACTTTGTCACCGACATAGCCGATGATCATCGCTACGATGAGATAGCCGATGAGCACCAGCCACATGCGGCGAAAGATCAGCCACGGACCGGCGAAGAAGAACGCCGGCCACGAGAAGCCTTCTTTGACGAAAACGGTCGCCATCGGGTCCGGCAGCACGTCGCCGTCGCGGACTTTGGGCGCGAGGACAGTGTAGATCGTCATGGCATTTGCCTTCAGCCGGAAAGCCGGCCTTTGGTCGAGGGGATCTGCGCCTTCTGGCGCGGGTCGATGGCCACCGCGGCGCGCAACACGCGCGCCAGCGCCTTGAAGCAGGTCTCGGCGATATGGTGGTTGTTCTTGCCGGCGAGGTTCTCGATGTGGAGCGTCACGCCGGCGTTCTGTGCGAACGCCTGGAAGAACTCGTGGAAAAGTTCGCTCTCCATCTCGCCGATCTTGACGCGCGTGAACGCTACCTTCCAGACGAGATACGGCCGTCCGGAAATGTCGATCGCCGCGCGGGTCAGCGCTTCGTCCATGGGCAGGTGCACGTCGGCGTAGCGCGTGACGCCCTTGAGGTCGCCAAGCGCTTGCTTGATCGCGGCGCCGAGCGCGATGCCGACGTCTTCCACGGAGTGGTGCTGGTCGATGTGGAGATCGCCCTTCGCCTGGATCGTGATGTCGATCAGGCTGTGACGGGCGACCTGCTCGAGCATGTGATCGAAGAAGCCGACCCCGGTCGCAATCCGGGCCTTGCCGGTCCCGTCGAGAGCGACGGTGACGGAAATATCGGTTTCCTTGGTCTTGCGCTTGACGGTGGCGGTACGCATTTGGCCGGTTCCTTGGTCCGCGGGCTTTTATCAGGCGTTCGCGCTGATTGCCACATCGGCCGGAAACGAGGCTCACGGCATGATTTGCACTAGCGGCGCGGCCACCTACATAAAGCGTCTTGTCGGAAGAGTTTCCGGCACCCTGAGGAGCCCGAAGCGGGGCCTGTGGACCGCTTCTAGTGCTCGCCAAGAAGGAACACGCGTTTGGATCACAAGGATTCCGCCACCTGGTACGGCACGACGATCGTGACCGTGCGCAAGGGTGGCAAGGTCGTCATCGCCGGCGACGGGCAAGTCTCGGTCGGCCAGACGGTCATCAAGCACAACGCCAAGAAAGTTCGGCCCCTCGGCAAGGGTGGAGTCATCGCGGGCTTTGCCGGCGCGACCGCTGATGCCTTCACGCTGTTCGAGCGTCTTGAGTCGAAGCTCGAGCAGTACCCGAACCAGCTAACCCGCGCCTGTGTCGAGCTTGCCAAGGACTGGCGTACCGACCGCTATCTCCGCCGACTGGAAGCGATGTTGATCGTCGCAGACAAGTCGACGAGCCTGGTGCTGACCGGCACGGGCGATGTTCTCGAGCCCGAGCACGGGGCGGCCGGCATCGGCTCTGGCGGCAACTATGCGCTTGCTGCCGCCCGCGCTCTCATGGACACCGATATGGACGCCGAGGCGATCGCGCGGAAGGCGATGGCCATCGCCGCCGACATCTGCATTTACACCAACGGCAACGTCACGCTCGAGACACTCCCCTCGGATGTCTGATGTGGCGCACCGCTACGCCTTTCGGCCGGTGACGGCCGCTGACATGCCGCTCCTCGGGGCGTGGCTCGCCGAACCGCATGTTGCCCGCTGGTGGGGCGAGGCCGAAGAGGATCTCGCCGAAATCAGGCAGCACATGACGAGCGCGACGGTGAAGCCCTTCATCATTCTCATGGACGATCACCCCATCGGCTACATGCAGAGCTACGATATTCACGGTGAGGACGACCATCCCTATCGCGACCAGCCGCCCGGCTCGATCGGCATCGATCTGTCGATCGGCGAGCCGGAGCTGATCGGCAAGGGACACGGGCCGCGGATCATCGATGCCTTCGTGGAACGGCTTTTCGCTGAGGGCGCGCCGCGGGTTGTGATCGATCCCGACCCCGCCAACGAAGCGGCAATCCGCGCCTACACCAAGGCCGGCTTCCGCTTCGTCGATGAGCGCACTTCCATCTACGGTCCCGCCGTCATCATGACGCGGGACGCCTGAGGACCACACGAGAACGCCATGACCAGTTTTTCGCCGCGTGAAATCGTCTCCGAACTCGACCGCTTCATCATCGGCCAGGCCGATGCCAAGCGCGCCGTTGCCATCGCGCTTCGCAACCGCTGGCGCCGCCAGCAGTTGAAAGGCGCCATGCGCGAGGAGGTGCTGCCCAAGAATATCCTGATGATCGGTCCAACCGGCATCGGCAAGACCGAGATATCGCGGCGCCTTGCAAGGCTCGCCGGTGCGCCCTTCCTGAAAATCGAGGCGACCAAATTCACCGAGGTCGGTTACGTCGGCCGCGACGTCGATTCGATCATTCGCGATCTCGTCGAGGTCGGTATCGGGCTGGTGCGCGAGCGCCGCCGCAAGGAAGTCGTCGCCAAGGCGGAACTCGCCGCCGAGGAGCGGGTGCTCACTGCGCTCGTCGGCGCCTCCGCGAGCCCGACGACCCGCGAGTCATTCCGCAAGCGCCTGCGCGAAGGGGAACTCGACGACAAGGAAATCGAGATCGAGGTCAAGGACAACTCTCCGGGAGGCATGCCGCAATTCGACATGCCTGGCGGCAGCGTCGGTGTCGTCAACATTGGCGAGATGCTTGGCAAGGCATTCGGCGGGCGCACCAAGACGCGGCGTGTCACGGTGAAGGATTCCCACGAGCTGCTCATCAACGAGGAATCCGACAAGCTCCTCGACGCCGAGGAGGTGACGCAAGAAGCTATCGCCGCTGTCGAGAACGACGGCATCGTCTTCCTCGACGAGATCGACAAGATCGCCCGCGAAGGCAACTTCGGCGGGGGCGTCAGCCGCGA
>JAYTZZ010000148.1:0-9171 GCA_043741595.1 Hyphomicrobiales bacterium
GTGGCGGCCTGGGTCAAGTACGCGCAGATAGCCGCATCGTCGGCGAGGGCGGCAGGCGCCAGCACCGCCAGGAGGACCAAACCTAGCGCGGAGGCAAGAAAAGCGCGCATGGGCTTCTTCCTCGCGTTCATTGTCCCCGGCCAACGCCCGAGGCGAACCTTACCGCTTCTTCTGCCGCGCGGAAGAGGGCGCGGGCCTTGGCGACGCACTCCTCATGCTCTTTCTCGGGCACGGAGTCGGCGACAATCCCGGCTCCCGACTGCACGTACATCTTGCCGTCCTTGACGATCGACGTGCGCAGCACGATGCACGTGTCCATGTCGCCGTCGGCGGTGAAATAGCCGACGCAGCCGGCATAGATGCCCCGCTTGTCGACTTCGAGTTCGTCGATGATCTCCATGGCGCGCACCTTCGGCGCCCCCGAAACCGTGCCTGCCGGAAAGCCGGCAACCAGCGCGTCGAGCGCATCGTGGTCGGCGGAGAGTTTGCCGATGACGTTCGAAACGATGTGCATGACGTGGCTGTAGTACTCGACAAAGAACTGGTCGGTGACCTTGACCGTCCCGATCTCAGCGACGCGACCGACGTCGTTCCGCCCAAGGTCGAGAAGCATCAAGTGCTCGGCGCGCTCCTTCGGGTCGGCGAGCAGTTCGGCGGCCAGCGCCTTGTCTTCCTCGGGCGTTGTTCCGCGAGGCCGCGTCCCGGCGATTGGCCGAATGGTCACCTCGCCGTCGCGGGCGCGCACCAGAATCTCCGGGCTCGAACCAGCGAGGGCGAAATCGCCGAAGTCGAGATAGTAGAGAAAAGGCGAAGGATTGGTGCGGCGGAGAGCGCGGTAGAGCGCGAACGGTGGCAGGTCGAACGGTGCCTCGAAACGTTGCGACAGCACCACCTGGAAGATGTCGCCGGCAGCAATGTAGTCCTTCGCCTGCCGCACCATGTCGAGGTAGCGATCGCGTGGCGTATTGGAGACGACCACGATGTTCGGGTCGATCTCGCCGCCGTCGGCTGATTTATCGAGAGGCGTGTCGAGGGTGTCGACCACTGCCATCAGTCGATCCGCAGCCCGGGAGTGCGCCTGATCGGCCTTGACGCCCTTGGTCGGGCGAACCGGCGAGACGATGGTGACCTCGTCCTTGACGGCATCGAAGATAACGATGGTGGTCGGGCGAAAGAGTATGGCGTCCGGCAAACCCAGCGGGTCGGGATTGGGAGCTCCAAGCTCCTCCATCTGCCGCACCATGTCGTAGCCCAGATACCCAAACACGCCGGCCGCCATCGGCGGAAGGGTCTCGGGCAGTCGGATACGCGACTCGCCGATCACCCGGCGGAGCGCGTCCAGTGCTGGTTCGTTCATCGGCTGGTAAACGTGCCGCGCGGCCTTTGGATCGTTGTTGATTTCGGCTTTCTCGCCGAAAGCGCGAAAGATCATGTCCGGCTCGATGCCTATGATCGAGTAGCGTCCGCGCACCGCGCCGCCCTCGACCGATTCAAGGAGAAAGCAGTCGGAGCGGCCAGCCGATAGCTTGAGCATTGCCGAGACCGGCGTTTCGAGATCGGCAACGAGGCGCGTCCAGACAACCTGCGCTTCGCCGGCGTCGTAGCGTCTTGCAAACTCGGCGAGTGCGGGCTCGATCAGCATGACATGCCGCGCCGTCGCTCGTCGTCAGTTGCCGGCGTCGGAAACGCCGAGCACCTGTTGCAGGGCAATCTGATTAAACCTCACGTCGGTCTTGCTTTGCAGTTCGGTGACGTAGAGCCCGAGGAACGTGTTGATGAACTGACCGTCGAAGGACGCGCGGTCGGCGGCGAGGTCGGGCGCGGTCTCGTTGAATTCCGGCACAGTGATGTTGTCTGTCACCAGGATCAGGCGCGTCATCGGATCCTTGCCGTCGGCCAGCACCGCCTGGTCTTTCTGCGTGTCAAAGAGAGCCGACAAGGCCGCAACAGTGAGATCGTCTTCCGCCTTCGTCAGCCGAGTCACCTTCGGCGCCTTCTTGACCTCGAGGCTGAGGCCGGCGGCAACCGTCGCAATGTCTTCCTTGTTGTCGAGGCGCGTCTTGATGGCTTCGGCGTTTGCGGTGAGGCGTTTCACGCGCTCGGCGTCCTTCCACGCGCTGACGACTTTATCGCGAACCTCGGCGAGCGGGCGCTCGCGCGGCGCGGTGACAGCTGTCACGTCGTACCAGATGTAGGTGCTGCGGTCGGGCTGCAGCGCAGCGTTCTCGCCGCCTCGGCCCACGTCACTGTCAAAAGCGGCGGCAACGAGCCCGGCCGGCAGGTCGGCGACTGCGTTGCCCTCCAGGTCCTTTCCTTCGGCGTTGATCAACGGGACGGCCACGATCTTGAGCTCATATTTGCCGGCAATCTCGGCGAATGCGTCGCCGGCGGCACGGGCGTCTTCGATTGCGTTGTGTGTGTCGTCAATCTCGGCGACGGCGCGTGCATCTGCCAGCTCCTTCTTGATGTCGGCCTTGGCCTGTTCGAAGGAGGTGACAACGGCGGGCTCGATGGTGGTGACATGCAAGATCGCGGGGCCGAACTGTCCCTCCACGACGGCGCTGGTGGCGTTCGCGGCCAGAGCGAATGCCGCATCGGCAATCGACGGATCGGCGATCTTGTCCTTGGTGACAAGCCCAAGATCAGCGTCGGTGGGCTTCAGGTTTCGCTCGGTAATAAGCGCGTCGAAGGTCTTGCCTCCGGCGAGCGCTGTTGCAGCCTGATCGGCCTCGGCGCGGTCCTTGAAAACGATCTGCTGTATCTGGCGCTTCTCAGGCGAAGCAAAGCGCGCCGCCTGTTCGTCGTAACGCTTCTTTGCGTCTTCGTCGGAGATTTCATCAACCTTCGCAATGCCGGCCGGTGACAACACGAAATAGCTGACCGCGCGCACTTCCGGAGCGTTCCACTCGGTCTTGTGCGCCTCGAAATAGGTATTGAGATCGGTGTCGCTCGGGTCGGCTATCTCTGCTACCGCCGGGGCGGCAAGGGTGAGGTAGCTGACGTCGCGTGCCTCCGAACGATACTCGTGGATGGCACGCAGGTAGGCCGCGGGTGCAACGATGCCACCGGCAAAACCCTGGGCGAGTTGCGCCCGCAGGTATTCCCGGCGGCGGTTGAGGATGAAAGTATCTTCGCTCAACCCTTGCGATCGAATGATTTCGCTCAGGTAGCGGCGATCGAAGGAGCCGGTATTGCCGAAGAATTGCGGGTCAGCGGCGATCTTCGCGCCGAGGGCGCCATTCGAGATGCCGAGCCCCAGCCTTTTGGCCGAGTCGTCGAGTGTCGCCTGATTGATCAGGCGGCCGAGAATCTGGCTCGGTACGCCTGCCGCACGGGCCTGCTCGGGGGTCAGGGCTTGCCCTAGCTGGCGGCTAAGGGTCTGAACGGCCAGATCGTAGTCGCGCTGAAAGTCGGCGGCTGTGATCGACGAAGAGCCGACCGTGGCGATGTCGTTCGACCCGAACCCGTTGAAGACGTCATTGATGCCCCACACCGCGAAGCTCAGGACGAGAATGCCCATCAGGCCCTGGGCCACCCAGCTCGTGGCGTACTTCCGGAGGGAGTCCAACATCCTTGAATTCCTCATCGGCGGCCGTCAATTGCCGCCTGCCTGCTTTTCGGGCGCGGATAATAGGGACCGGCCAGAAGCGCCGCAAGGCGCGAGCACATTGATTTTCCGTAGGATTTTGGCGGCCGCGAAGCTAGCGGAGAGGGATCGGCGGCACCGGCCAGCTCAGTTTCTTGACACCGTCTGTACCGATGGCGGCTGCACGATCGACCAGGGATTTCCCATCGACCAACAGCGCCGGAGCGATCTCGGCGAGGGGCACGAGCGCGAAGGCGCGATCGTCCATCCCGTACCAGTCGCCGTACCCGACAACATCGATGTCCATCGGGCGTGGTCCCCAGGGCACCTCCTTCGACCTGTCGCGGCCAAGGGCCGTTTCGATCGCGTGACAGGCGGCGACCAGTTCATCCCGGCCCATCGTGGTGCGAAGTGCGGCGGCGATATTGAGGAACCAGTCCTGCTTCACCGGGCCGACTGGCTCGGTGCGGTAGTAGGACGAACGGGTGCGGACCGACGTTGCGGGAAGCGCATTCAGCCTGGCGATAGCCTCGTCCATGAGCCGCTTGCGGTCGCCGATGTTACCGCCAAGGCTTAGAAGCACATCGACGCTCACCGGCGCCTTTCCACCGTGGCGGACAGGTCCTCGATGATCGCAGCGACAGGCGCCGACGGCTTGTGGACAGTGATGCGTGCTGTGACCATCTTCGGAAACCGTATGAGCAGATCGTCAGCGACCGCGCCCGCTGCCGCCTCGATCAGGTTGAAGGTTCGGGCGTTGAACGCGGCCGACGCCGCCTTGATCACCTGACCGTAATGCAGCGTCTCCTCGAGGCTATCGGAGACGGTAGCGTTGCCGATTTCCCCCGTGAGCACGAGGTCGAGGGTGAAGCGCTGGCCAAGAGTGCGCTCAGCCTCCAGCGCCCCGTGACGCCCGTGGAGCGCCAGTCCTGTGATCCTGAATTCTGCAATCGTCATCAGCGCCTCCCGATCTCTGTCCGGCATACCTAGCGCGACCGGCCGATCCGGTCACGGCGTGCTTTGATTTTCGCGCCGTTTCGTTTACCCGTCCTTCTTTCCCCGGGGAGATACCGATGGCTGGACCGAAGCCGTTCGCGGCAGGCAACTGGAAGATGAACGGCGACAAGGCGAGCCTCGCCGAGTTGAAGGCGATCGTCGCCGGAGCGGCGAACGCCGCCTGCGACGTGGCTATCTGCCCCCCGGCGACCCTCATTTCCGCTGCTGTCGCAGCCGTCGCAGGCTCGTTCGTCAAGATTGGCGGGCAGGACTGCCACAAGGACAAATCAGGCGCCCATACCGGGGATATCGCGGCCGAGATGATCGCCGATGCCGGCGGCACGGTCGTCATCGTCGGCCATTCGGAGCGCCGGACCGACCACAAGGAAACCGACGCGGACGTGCGGGCCAAGGCGGAGGCCGCCTGGCGAGCAGGACTCATCGCCATCCTGTGCATTGGCGAAACCGAGGCCGAGCGGCGGGGCGGCAAGACCGAAGCCGTCCTCGATCGACAACTCGCGGGGTCTGTTCCAGATGGGGCGACCGCCGCCAAGCTGGTGGTCGCCTACGAGCCGGTCTGGGCGATCGGAACGGGGTTAACCCCGTCGCTGGATGACATCCGCGCTGCCCACACCCATATACGGTCGCGATTGGCTGAAAGGTTTGGAAAAGAGGCGGATGGCATGCGGATTCTCTACGGCGGTTCCGTCAAGCCGTCGAACGCCACGGAGATCATGGCGCTACCCGGTGTCGACGGGGCGCTGGTCGGAGGAGCCAGCCTCAAGGCCGTTGATTTCCTTGCGATTATTGCCGCTTGTGGCTAATCGCCGGGCGAAATCCCCGGGTCTGGCATGGCCCGGTTCGATCGTGTACAAGGCGCGCGGCTTAAGAACCCGGACAGAATAGTCGATGGAAACCGTTGTCATCGTCATTCACCTGATGGTGATAGTGGCGCTCGTTGCCGTTGTGCTCCTGCAGCGCTCGGAAGGCGGGGCGCTGGGCATCGGCGGCGGCAACGCCTTCATGTCGAGCCGCGGACAGGGCAATGTGCTCACCCGCGCGACGGGAATTCTTGCGGCGGCTTTCTTTGCCACGTCTATCGCGCTGACGGTTATCGGCCGCCTGACGGCCCCGCCGTCTTCGATCCTCGACACGGTCCCGGCCACCGCGGCGGCGCCTGCACCCACGACCAGCGGCCCGGCCAGCACCAACAACACCGGCGGCATTCTCGACGAGTTGCAGCGCTACACAAACGGACCGGGCACCACGGCTCCGGCCGATGGCTCGACCACGACCGTTCCGCCGGCGAGCGGCACAGCAACACCTCCGGCAACCACGGCTCCGGCGGAGCCGCAAGTTCCAACTTCGCAATAGGGACACGACCATGATCCTCAGCCCGGCGCGCACCACACCCCGCCGGGAGCCGCAGCACTTTGATCTGGGGATGCGCATTTTGGTCACAGCGAATCGGCAGGGCAGGGGATAGGGTCGAGGTCCATGGCGCGGTACGTCTTCATCACCGGCGGCGTGGTCTCATCCCTCGGCAAAGGCATCGCATCCGCAGCGCTCGGCGCGCTATTGCAGGCGCGGGGCTACCGGGTGCGGCTGCGCAAGCTCGACCCCTATCTCAACGTCGATCCGGGGACGATGAGCCCCTATCAGCACGGCGAAGTCTTCGTCACCGACGATGGCGCCGAGACCGACCTCGACCTTGGCCACTACGAGCGCTTCACCGGGCGGCCGGCGAACCGCATGGACAACATCACCACGGGCCGCATCTATCAGGACATCATCGCCAAGGAGCGGCGCGGGGATTACCTCGGTGCCACCGTGCAGGTCATCCCGCACGTCACCGACGCCATCAAGACTTTCGTCCGCGACGGCAACGACGATTTCGATTTCGTTCTCGTCGAGATCGGAGGCACGGTCGGTGACATCGAGGGCCTGCCGTTCTTCGAAGCGATCCGCCAGCTCGGCCAAGAGCTTGGCGGCGAACAATGCGTTTATATCCACCTGACGCTGCTGCCCTATATCGCCGCCGCCGGCGAGATGAAGACCAAGCCGACGCAGCACTCGGTCTCTGCCCTTCGTCAGATCGGCATCCAGCCCGACATTCTGCTGGTGCGCGCCGACCGGCCGATCCCGGCGGAGGAGCGGCGCAAGCTTTCGCTCTTCTGCAACGTCCGCCCATCGGCCGTGATTCAGGCGCTCGACGTCGGCAACATTTATCAGGTGCCTGCCGCCTATCACGCCGAAGGGCTCGACGACGAAGTGCTCGCCGCCTTCGGCATCAAGGACGCGCCGACGCCCGACCTTTCGCGCTGGGATCAGATTACTCACGCCATCGCCAAGCACGAGGGCGAGGTCACCATCGCCATCGTCGGCAAGTACACCGGCCTCAAGGACGCTTACAAATCGCTGGTCGAGTCGCTCCATCACGGCGGTATCGCCAATACGGTCAAGGTCAACCTCGAATGGATAGAGGCGGACACGCTTGAGAATGGCAGTCTCGCGCCGCGTCTCGACTGGGTCGACGGCATCCTCGTCCCCGGAGGGTTCGGCCAGCGCGGTTCCGAGGGCATGATCAATGCCGCCGGGTTCGCGCGCGAGCATCGGGTACCGTTCTTTGGCATCTGCTTCGGCATGCAGCTCGCAATCGTGGAAGCGACGCGTCATCTCGCCGGCATCGAGAAGGCGAGTTCCTCGGAGTTCGGCGCCACGCCTGAGCCGGTCGTCGGCCTGATGACCGAATGGCTGCGTGGCAACCAGCTTGAGAAGCGTTCCGCGAACGGCAATCTCGGCGGCACCATGCGCCTCGGCGCCTACCCGGCGATGCTCCAGCGCGGCAGCCGGATTTCGGCAATTTACGGCAACGCTGCCGAAATCTCCGAGCGGCATCGCCACCGCTACGAGATCAACATCAACTACCGCGACCGCCTTGAGCAGCACGGCCTCCGCTTCGCCGGCATGTCGCCGGACGGCCTCCTGCCGGAGACGGTGGAGCTCGAGAGCCACCCGTGGTTCATCGGCGTGCAGTATCACCCGGAGCTGAAGTCGCGCCCCTTCGACCCGCACCCGCTGTTCGCATCATTCATCGAAGCGGCGAAGGCGCAGAGCCGGTTGGTGTAACCCGATGATCTACGAGCAACGCATCTATTCCTGTCTGCCCGGCCAGATGCCGCGGCTGTTGAAGCGGTTCGAGAACCACACGCTCGCGCTCTGGAAGAAGCACGGCCTCCGGCAGGTCGGCTTCTGGACAGTGCTGATCGGCGACGGCAACAACGACCTTCACTATCTCCTCGCGTGGGAGTCGCTCGCCGAGCGCGAGAGCAGATGGAATGCATTCATCTCTGACCCGGCATGGATCGCAGCTTGGACGGAAACCGAGAAGGATGGGCCGATCCTCGCCGACCTGAAAAGCACGATGCTCGAGCCAACCGCGTTCTCCGCCCTGAAGTAGTGTCTCTCTTGTCACCCCGGCGAATGCCGGGGTCCATCGCTCCTCATTCGCAAGTCAGGCGACGAGAATGGATTCCGGCCTTCGCCGGAATGACTGAAGCGAGTATGACGGGGCATGGCGCCTCGCGACATCGATCACCTCGTTCTTGCCGTCCGCGATCTCAACGCGGCGCGCGAGACGTATGAGCGTCTTGGCTTCACGCTGACGCCGGTCGCCTATCATCCGTTCGGCACTGCGAATTCTCTTGCCCAGACGAACGGCTCGTTTCTCGAGCTGCTTGCGGTCGCCGACCCGACGTCGATCTCCGAACCCTCTGCCACGCGGTTCTCCTTTGGCGGCTTCAACCGCGACTATCTGAAGGAACGCGAAGGGTTGTCGATGGTCGCTCTGCAGAGTCGCGATGCGGCTGCTGATCGTGCCGACTTCGAGGAGCATGGGCTGCCGGTCTATGATCCGTTCCGCTTCGAGCGCGCGGCAAGAGGGCCGGACCGGACAGACCGGACTGTGGCGTTTTCGCTGACCTTTACCAACGACGCCCGCGTTCACGGACAGGCAGGGTTCTTTACCTGCCATCATCATTTCCCTCAGAATTTCTGGCGGAGTGAATTTCAGCGCCATCTCAACGGCGCGACATACGTGGCGTCTGCGGTCTTCGTCACCCGCGATCCTGCCGACTTTCACGAGTTCCTGACCCATTTCACCGGCCATCACGACATGCTCTCAACGAGCCTGCACGTGCGCTTTGACCTCGGCCAAGGCAGCATTGATGTGCTCTCTCCGGTCGCGTTCAAGGCGTATTTCGGAGAGGATGCCGGCCCCGACCCGCGCCGCTTTACTGCCTGCCGCATCGCCGTCGCCGATCTTGGAACAACGCGCAATGTGCTGGCGACAAACGACGTTCCGTTCCAGGAATTGTTGGGCGCGCTCGTCGTCCCCTCGACCTTTGCGCACGGCGTCGCGATAGCGTTTGTCGCGCCGGCGTAGTTCCTAGCTGCGCGAACTCGCCTTCATGCGACCCCCTCCTTGGACCTCCCCCTTTCAGGGGGAGGCGAAGTTTCAATTTGCGTCCATGCAAGTTGTTGAGACGCGGTCGAACCCCTCCCCCTGAAAGGGGGAGGATGGGAGGGGG
>JAYTZZ010000149.1:0-3946 GCA_043741595.1 Hyphomicrobiales bacterium
GTGGAGCGAGGGCATCCTCCTCGGCGTGATTGTCGCCCCGACCGATGCCGCGGCGGTGTTCCTGCTGTTACGGGTCGGCGGCATCTCGCTCCGCGACCTAGTCCGCTCGACGTTGGAGGTCGAGTCCGGCACCAACGATCCAATGGCGATTTTCCTGACGCTCGCTCTCATCGTTGCGATCGGGGGGGCGGCCAGCGCCGGAGAAGCCGGAGCCGCCATCCTCGGCGAACTGTTGCTGCAGGTTCTGGTTGGCGGCGCAGTCGGCTTCGTCGGCGGGTTCGCTATCATCCAGATCGTCAACCGGACGAATTTCGAGACAGCGCTCTATCCGATCGTCGTCATCGCGCTGGCGCTCGCCACCTACGCCGTTGCGGGTATGTCGTGGGGCAGCGGCTTCCTTGCCGTGTATGTCGCGGGGCTCGTTTCGGGCAACGCGCGCATGCGCCATGCGGTGGTGCTTCGCCGGTTCCAGGAGGGGACAACGTGGCTCTCCCAGATCGCGATGTTCCTGACGCTGGGGCTGCTGGCGACGCCGTCGGAATTTCCGGCGGTCGCCGCCCGCGCGGTCGCGCTCGCCGCGTTCCTGATGCTGGTGGCACGGCCGGTCGCCGTCTGGATCTGCCTGTTGCCGTTCCGCTTCACGCGACAGGAGATGGCTTTCATCTCCTGGGTCGGGTTGCGCGGGGCTGTGTCGATCCTGCTCGCAATCCTGCCGGTGATCGCCAACCTCCCGAACGGGCGGCTGATGTTCAACACCGCCTTCGTCGTGGTGCTGGCTTCGCTCCTTGTGCAGGGCTGGACCATCGGCCCGATGGCCCGCTTCCTCCGACTCATCGTGCCTGCGCGGGCGGGGCCGGTCGATCGCATCGAGCTGGAGCTTCCCGGCGGCGGGGATCACGAGATCGTCGCCTACGTCGTTCATCCGGACAGCGCGGTCGCAAAGGGCCAGCGCATTCCACGCTGGGCGCGGCCTTCGCTCGTCATCCGTGGCGGGCGAACGCTCCGGCCGCACCGCTTCGGCCGCCCGCAGGCCGGCGACCAGATCTACGTCATCACGACGCCGGAATATGTGGGGCTGCTTGACCGGCTGTTCGCGCGGCGCGCGCCCGGCGCGGACGACCCGCGGCTCTACGGCGAATTCGCGCTGCAGCCGGATATCAAGCTGAGCGACATCGCCCGGGCTTATCCGATCGACGTGGCGCGGGACGATGAGAGCCTGACGGTCGGCGAGCTTTTGCGCCGCGAGTTGTCCGGCGACATCGAGCCCGGCGATCGCATCTCGCTCGGGCCAGTCGACGTGATCGTCCGCCGCGTAAGCGAGGCGCACGAAATCGAGGAAATCGGGCTCGCTATGGAACACACCCAGGCTGCCCGGCCGCAGATACCGCTGTTCCAGTCGCCGAAGGAAATCGCGGCGCTGGTCAGGGAGTGGCGGGGAAGGCGGAAGCCGAAGGCGCCTGGCGGCTCGACGGGCGGCGACTCCCCTTAGTGAGGCAGGAGGGCAAGGAGCGAGAAGACCACGACCGCGATTGCCAGCACGATGTTCACGATGCGCGAACGAACCGGATCGCGGAGCAGCGCGGCGAATACCGCCCCGGCCAAAAGCCATACGACGTGAATGAGAACGATGAGGGCTATGAGGACGATCGTCTTCTCGATTGCGTCGAGCGTCGCGTCATCGCTCAGCCGGTTAGCCGCGAAGACCGCCGCAATCGCCACGTATGCCTTCGGATTCGCGATCCCAAGGGCGACCCCGCCCCATAGTGAAGGTGCGGCGACGGCTGGATCTATCTCGGCAAGCGGCGCCGCCGTGGCGATGCGATACGCGAGGTAGATGATGTAGACGATTGACGCGGTGGTCAGGACCACTGCGACATTGGGTATCGACAGGAGAGCTGCGGTGAGCCCGACGGCCACGGCGACAAGCACGGCTATCGTGCCGATGACGAGCCCCCAGAAGTAGGGCATCGATTTGCGTACGCCAAATGCGCCGCCGACCGCCGTGATGCTGACGGTCGAGGGACCGGGACTCCCCATGACGGCGAGCGCGGTCACGACCAAAGCTACAACTGACTGGACTTCTGGCATGGCCCCAACAACCGGACACCAACGGGGAATACGCTAGGCCGCGTCGTCCATCGCCATGCGCATGTCGACGTAAGTCGAGCAGTTTTCGATCAGCTCTTCGACATTGCCCTCGAAGAAGTGGTTGGCGCCCTTGATAATCTGCTGATCGATCTTGATGCCCTTCTGCGTCTTGAGCTTATCGACGAGAGCCTGGACATCTTTCTGCGGCACGACCTTGTCCTGATCACCGTGGATGATCAGCCCGGAGGACGGGCAGGGCGCGAGGAAGGTAAAGTCGTGAAGGTTCGCCGGCGGCGCGATCGAGATGAAGCCCTCGATCTCCGGGCGGCGCATGAGAAGCTGCATGCCGATCCACGCGCCGAAGGAGAATCCGGCGACCCAGCAGCTCTTGGCGTCCGGGTGCACCGACTGAACCCAGTCGAGCGCAGCAGCGGCGTCCGATAGCTCGCCTGAGCCATGGTCGAACTCGCCCTGGCTGCGACCGACGCCGCGGAAGTTGAACCGCAGGACGGCGAAGCCGCGTTTCGAGAACATGTAGAAGAGCTGGTAGACGATCGCGTTGTTCATCGTCCCGCCGAACTGCGGGTGCGGATGAAGGATGATCGCGATGGGGCCGTTCTTGCGTTTGGCCGGCTGAAAGCGGCCCTCGAGGCGGCCGGCCGGGCCGGTAAAGATGATTTCGGGCATGGAGCCTCTGACTGGGCGCGACAGCCTCTCGGTGGGACCGGCGCCGACGCGAAGTTGTTCTGAAGCCGCCCGCTTCCGCTATTTCGACGGCAGGATGGGCGCACTCATATCACAGTCAGGGGGTGCGATTTCAAGCATAACCGCCATCCGTCAGCGGCAGAATTTGCCAATAGCCGCGCGAAGTGGTTTTGAGACGGCCATGAACCGCGTTTATCTCGACTACAACGCCACGGCGCCGCTCCGCCCGGAAGCGCGTGAAGCCATCGTCGCTGCGCTGGGCACGGTAGGCAACGCCTCGTCGGTGCACGGCGAGGGGCGGGCGGCCCGCGCCAAGGTCGAGGCCTCGCGAATCGATGTGGCGCGGCTGGTCAGCGGCGATCCGAAATACGTGACCTTCACGAGCGGCGGCACGGAAGCCAACGACACCGTACTTACGCCGGAATGGACGCTCGCGGGGAAGCCACAGAGGGCGGATGTCCTGTTCGCCGGCGCGACGGAGCACCCGTCGGTGATCGCCGGAGGGCGGTTCGCGAAGGACGCGCTCCGGCTGATCCCCGTTCACGAGACGGGGGTGATAGACCTTGCGGCGCTGAAGGCGATGCTCCTCCAGGCCGACCGCGAGAAGAAGCGAGCGCTGGTTTCGGTGATGCTTGCCAATAACGAGACCGGCGCGATCCAGCCGGTGGCAGAGGTGGCGGCGCTGACGCAAGAGCATGGCGCTATCGTCCATACCGACGCGGTGCAGGCGGCCGGACGCATCGCCATCGATATCAAAGCGCTCGGCGTCGACGTGCTGACGCTCTCGGCGCACAAGATCGGCGGGCCGCAGGGCACGGGCGCCATCGTGCGCGCGAGCGACGACTGGACTTTCGCGCCGCTGACGACCGGAGGCGGGCAGGAAAAGCGCCTCCGCGCGGGCACTGAGAACGTCGCGGCGATCGCCGGTTTCGGCGCTGCGGCGAAGGCGGCGCTCGGCGACCTCGACAACGCGGGAATGTGGGCAGCGTGGCGCGACCGGCTCGCCGCAACCATCAATATCGGCGGCAAGGCGACCGTATTCAGCGCGGGCGTGGAACGCTTGCCTCAGACCCTCTGTTTTGCCGTTCCCGGATTGCCTGCTGAGACCCTGCTAATAGCGCTCGATCTGGCGGGCGTGGCCGTCTCCTCTGGC
>JAYTZZ010000150.1:0-20095 GCA_043741595.1 Hyphomicrobiales bacterium
CGGCGGCGTCGACGACAAGGGCTTCAACCAGAACACCTGGGAAGGCGTGCAGGCCGCCGCCAAGAAGGGCGGCTTCGAGGCCAAGCTCCTGGAGTCGAAGGCCGAGACGGACTACGTCCCGAACCTCAATTCCTTCGTCGCCGAGAAGTGCGACGTCATCATAACGGTCGGCTTCCTGCTTGGCGACGGTACCAAGGCCGCCGCTGAAGCCAACCCCGGCATCAAGTACACGATCGTCGATTATGCCTACGACCCGACCATCCCGAATGTGCTCGGCCAGGTCTTTGCGACCAACCAGGCCGGCTTCCTCGCCGGCTACCTCGCGGCGGGCGTCTCGAAGACCGGCGTCGTCGGCACCTTCGGCGGCATCAACATCGGCGGCCCGGTGACCGACTTCATGGACGGCTTCGTCTGGGGCGTCGACTACTACAACAAGCAGAAGGGCAAGACCGTAAAGGTGCTCGGCTGGGATCCGGCCAAGAAGGAAGGCCTCTTCGTCGGCGACTTTACCTCGCTCGACAAGGGCAAGGACCTCGCCAAGAGCCTGAACGACGAAGGCGCCGACGTCGTAATGCCGGTCGCCGGCAAGGTCGGCCAAGGCCCGGCAGCGCTCGCCGTCGAGCTTGGCGCCGACAAGCTGAAGGTGATCGGCGTCGATACCGACCAGTACCTCACCGACCCGGACCACAAGGCGATCTTCCTGACCTCGGTCCTCAAGCAGGTCGGCTCGACCACCGCGACGGCCGTGACCTCGGCCTTCGACGGCTCGTTCAAGGGCGGCGTGCTCGTCGGCGACCTGAAGAGCGGCGGCGTCGGCCTTGCCCCCTTCCACGACCTCGACTCGGCAGTTCCGGCCGACCTCAAGGCCGAACTCGACACGATCGCGGCCGGCATCAAGGACGGCTCGATCAAGGTCGGGGGCTAGCCAGCCCGCCGGCAAGGCAAGCAATAGCCCGCCGCGTCTCTCCGGAGACGCGGCGGTTTCAAGATGGAAGGTGAGGCTCGGGGCGCGCGCGGAGCCGAAGAGATGCGGGGGGGGCGCTGACTCTTGGAAATCGAGCTACGCGGCATTACCAAGCGCTTCGGCAGCGTCGTCGCCAACTCCGACGTGAGCCTGAAAATCCGGCCGGGCGAAATCCTCGGCCTGCTCGGCGAAAACGGCGCGGGCAAATCCACCCTGATGAACATACTCTCCGGGCTCTACCGGCCCGACGAGGGCGAGATTCTGATCGACGGCAAGCCGACCCATTTCCGCGACGCCAAGGACGCTATCCACGCCGGCATCGGCATGGTGCATCAACATTTCATGCTGGTGCCGGTGTTCACCGTCGCCGAGAACGTCGTGCTCGGCGTCGAGCCGACCGGGTGGCTCGACCATCTCGATCTTGCCAAGGCGCGGAAGCAGGTGACGGCGATCTCGATCGAGCATGGCCTCGAGGTCGATCCGGACGCGGTCATCGAGGAAATCCCGGTCGGCCTGCAGCAGCGCGTCGAGATCATCAAGGTGCTCTTCCGCTCGGCCGACGTCATCATCTTCGACGAGCCGACCGCCGTGCTGACACCGCAGGAGGTGGTGGAGTTCTTCAGCATCATCCGGTCGCTACGCGATGCCGGCAAGGCGCTGGTTTTCATCACCCACAAGCTGCGCGAGGTGCTGGCCGTCGCAGACCGCATCAGCGTTCTGCGCGGTGGCAAGATCGTCGGCGAAGGCGACCCGAAGACGGCGACCGACGCCGACCTCGCCGAGATGATGGTGGGCCGCTCGGTGCGCTTCGCCGTCGACAAGCACACGGCCAGCGCGGGGGCTACGCTGCTCGAGGTGCGCGGGCTCAAGGTGCTGAACGAGCGCGACGAAGTTGCGGTCGAGGGCGTCGATTTTGCCGTCCGCGCCGGCGAGGTCGTCGGCATCGCCGGCGTGCAGGGCAACGGGCAGACCGAGCTGGTCGAGGCGATCACCGGATTGCGCCCGGCGCTCGCCGGGACGATCGGCTTTCTCGGCGAGGACATCACCCGCTCATCCACCCGCGAACGCCACCGCCGTGGCATCGCGCACGTGCCCGAGGACCGGCAGAAATCCGGCATGATCAGCGATTTCACCGTGGCCGAGAACAGCGTCCTCGATTCCTACTACGAGCCGCGCTTTTCCTCCGGAATCGGTATGCGCTGGCCGGCGGTCAACGCGGCCAGCGCCCAGATCGTCGCCGATTTCGACGTGCGCACCGAGTCGATCTTCAGCCTGGCCGACCACCTTTCCGGCGGCAACCAGCAGAAGCTCGTCGTCGGGCGCGAGCTGTCGCGGGAGATCAAGCTGATGATCGCGGCGCAACCGACGCGCGGCGTCGACGTCGGCTCGATCGAGTACATCCACGAGCGGCTGATTGCGGCGCGCGACGCCGGGGTCGGCGTGCTGATCGTGTCGACCGAGCTCGACGAGATCATGGCGCTCTCCGACCGCATCCTGGTGATGTTCCGCGGGCGCATCGTCGCCGAATTCAGCGGCGACAAGGCAAACGTCAAGGAAATCGATCTGGCGATGGCCGGCGCTACCGCCATGATGGAGGCTGCCCCATGAGCGCCCGGGAGACACGCGAGCCGATCGCGACCGAGGTGCTCAAGCGCGCCGTCGTGAACCGCTTCGACGTCGAGCAGATCATCCTGGTGCCGCTGCTGGCCGTGCTCATCGCCCTCATCCTCGGCGCCATCGTCATGCTGGCCACCGGCGTCAACCTGCCGACGATCGGCAAGGCCTTCGCCGCGCTGTTCCTCGGCTCGGTCGGCTCGACCTCGGCGATCTCGGAGACGCTGACGGCGGCGGCGCCGCTGACGCTCGCCGGGCTCGGGCTGGCGCTCGGCTTCCGCGCCGGACTGTTCAACATCGGCGCCGAGGGCCAGCTCATTCTGGGCGGCATGGCGGCGGTGTTCGTCGGCTTCGCCTTCACCGGCCTGCCCGCTTACGCCCACCTGCCGCTGGCGCTGCTGGCCGGAACGCTGGCCGGGGCGGCGTGGGGGGCCATTCCCGGCTGGCTGAAAGCGTCGACCGGCGCGCACGAAGTAATCACCACGATCATGCTCAATCTCGTCGCCGTCCAGCTCGCCGGCTATCTCCTGCGCAATCCGCCGATCCAGAAGCCCGGCCGCTCCGACCCGGTGTCGCAATCGGTGCTGCAGAGCGCGCAACTGCCGCGGCTGTTCACCTGGTTCGACCCGTCGCTGCGCATCCATGCCGGCATCCTAATCACCATCGCCATGGTGGCGCTGGTCTACTGGCTGTTGTTCAAAACGACCGTCGGCTTTGAGTTCCGCTCCAGCGGCTCCAACCCGGAGGCAGCGCGCTATGCCGGCATGCGTTCGGGCCTGATCATCGTGCTGGTGATGGCGTGCTCGGGCGCGCTCGCCGGGCTTGCCGGCGCCAACCAGGTGCTGGGTGTGCTCGGCCGCGCCACGCCAGGCTTCTCCGGCGGCGCCGGGTTCAATGCCATCGCCGTCGCCCTGCTGGGGCGATCGCACCCGGTGGGCGTCCTGTTAGCCGGGCTGTTGTTCGGGGCGCTTGAAGCGGGCGGCCGACAGATGCAGGTATCGGCGAATGTGCGAATCGATCTCATCGCCATCATCCAGTCGCTGATCATCGTCTTCGTCGCAGCGCCGATACTGGTGCGCGCCATCTTCCCGTTCGCCTTCGCCAAGCGCGCGCCGGGACAGGGGTAGCGCGATGGCGATGAGC
Organism: Hyphomicrobiales bacterium; assembly: GCA_043741595.1. Lineage (GTDB taxonomy): Bacteria > Pseudomonadota > Alphaproteobacteria > Rhizobiales > Kaistiaceae > DASZQY01. The sequence continues at coordinate 3,722 of JAYTZZ010000150.1, forward strand.
GAAGCGGCGGGCGGCCAGAACCTCGACCAGGTCAAGCGGCGGCAGACGCTGATCACCGGCTGGCTCTTGCTGGCGCTCGCCGTCTTCGTCGCCGGCGTATTCGGACTGGAATCTTCCGGCGCGGCGACCTTCCGCCTGGTCCTCTCCGGCGACATGATCGCGCTCCCCGACCTTGTCGTGCCGGCGGCGCCCTACATCTTCGCCGTCGCCGCCCTTCTCGCCTTCTTCGGCGCGCGCCAGTTCGTGCGGGGGGCGGCCAGGCGATCGAGCCTGTTCCTCGGCCTCGGGCTGTTTCTCGTGGTCACCGCCTTCCTCGTCTGGGCGACGGCGGGCAAGTCGTTCTCGCTGACCGGGATGCTCGAGGCGACCGTGGTGCGCGCCGTGCCGATCGCGCTCGGCGGCCTGGTCGGCGTGCTCTCCGAGCGGGTGGCGGTGACCAACATCGGCATCGAGGGGATGCTGCTTTCCGGCGCCTTCACCGGCGCCATCGTCGGCTCGCTGCTCGGCGGCTGGCCGGGGCTTGCGGCGGCGGTCGCCGTCGGCGGGCTGATGGGCTTCATCCTCGGCGCGCTGGTCATCACCTACAGGGTCGACCAGATCATCGCCGGAGTAGCGATCAACCTGTTCGTGCTGGGGCTCACATCCTACGTCACCAGCCAGGTGCTGACCCAGCACCCCTTCCTCAACAACACGCCGATCTTCCGCGGCATCGCGATTCCATTCCTGAGCTCATTGCCGATCGTCGGACGGGTGTTCTTTCAGCAGAACCTGTTCGTCTATGGGGCGGCGATCATGGTCGCGGTCGCGACCTACTATCTCTTCCACACGCGCATGGGGCTGCGGGCACGCGCCGTCGGCGAGCACCCGGAAGCCGCCGACACGCTCGGCATCAACGTCTATCGCCTGCGCTACATCAACGTCACCATCGGCGGCATGGTGGCGGGATTTGCCGGGGCGTGGTTCACGCTGGGCTCGGTCGGGCGCTTCGACATCAACATGACCGGCGGGCGTGGCTTCATCGGGCTCGCCGCCATGATCTTCGGGCGCTGGCACCCGGTCGGGGCGCTGCTGGCGGCGCTGGTCTTCGGCTTCGCCGATTCGCTGCAGCAGAAGCTCGCCATCCTGCAGACGCCGATCCCCTCCGAGTTCCTTGCGATGGCGCCTTACATCGCAACCATCGTACTGGTCGCCGGCATCGTCGGACGGGCGCGACCGCCGGCGGCCGACGGGAAGCCCTACATCAAGGACTAGCCGCTCCGGCGAAATGATGACCGACACCCATCTCGACCACATCCCCTTCCCGATCCTCATCGGCGATATCGGCGGCACCAACGCGCGCTTCGCGCTGATCGCCGACGAAGGGGCCGAGGCGAAGCGTCTGCCGACGGTGCACACCGCCGGCTTCGCGACGATCGACGATGCGATCCAGGCGGCGGTGATCGATGGAGCGCGGGCGACGCCGAAATCGGCGATCCTCGCCCTTGCCGGGCCGATACAAGGCGACCGGGTGCCGCTCACCAACTGCGACTGGGTTGTGGAGCCGAAGCGCGCGATTGCGCGGTTCCGGCTCTCCGAGATGATCCTCCTCAACGATTTCGAGGCGCAGGCGCTGGCGCTGCCGGGCCTCGAGCCCAGCGATCTCGACCCGATTGGCAACGGCATCATGCGCCCCGACGGGGTGCGCGTGGTGCTCGGCCCGGGGACCGGGCTTGGCGTCGGCGCGCTCGTCCGCGCGCGTGAGACCTGGGTACCGGTGCCCGGCGAAGGCCCGCACATCGACCTCGGGCCGGTGACTGAACGCGACATGGCGATCTGGCCGAACATCGAGCGAGTGCTCGGGCGGATTACCGCGGAGGCGGTGGTCTCCGGCCCGGGGATGCTTCGCCTCTACCGGGCGATCTGCCGGACCGACGGCGTTCCGGCGAAACAGGCGACACAGGAAGCGGTTACCGCGGCCGGGCTCTCCGGAGAGGACCGCCAGGCCACGGAGACGCTGACGCTTTTCGCGACGTATCTCGGCCGGGTTGCAGGCGATCTTGCCCTGATCTTCATGGCCTATGGCGGGGTCTTTCTCGCCGGAGGGATTTCATCCAAGATTGCGCCCGTGCTGAAGTCAGGCGTATTCCGCGATGCGTTCGTCAGCAAGGCGCCGTACGGCGCGCTGCTGGAGCAGATGGCAACATCGATTATCGTCAAGCCGGACGCTGCGCTCGCCGGCATCGGCGCGTTCGCGCGGGCACCGTCGCGCTTCGGCGTCGAACTTGGCGGGCGCCGGTGGCGGGGGTAGACGCGAGTGAACCCTCCCCTTGCGGGAGGGTCAAACCGCCGGAGGCGGTTTGGGGAGGGGTTCGCCCTGCGCCCCTGCAGTTGAAATGGCGCCGCAGACTCCCTCGAGATTAGTCATCACGTCGGTGTTTGCGAATCGAAGGACGCGATGCCCTTGCAGTCCTAGCCACGTCGTTCGTTCGGTGTCGGCCGCGATATTGTGATCGTACCCGTAATGATTGCCATCGAGTTCCACGATTATTCTTCGCGCCGGACAGAAACAATCAACAATGTAGCGTCCCAATGGCGCTTGTCGGCGGAACCGGAGGCCATCCAACTGGCGATTGCTGAGTCTTAGCCAAAGGCGAATTTCCGCTGGGGTCATCGAGGCACGCATCGCTCGCGCTACGCCTTTGTTGAATGGCGCGACTGGCCTATGCGCCATGGTGACCCCTCCCCGAAACTGCTTCGCAGTTTCGACCCTCCCGCAAGGGGAGGGTTCAACCGCGAGTTCTGGTTCGAATGTCCGGCTACTTTGCGTTCTCTTCCGCGTTGGCGGGTTCGGCGTTGAGCTGGCTGTAGTTTTCCGCGCCGATTTCTCCGAGCAGCTTCAGCTGTGACTCGAGAAAGTTGATGTGGCCTTCCTCGTCGGCGAGCAGCTCCTCGAAGAGTTTCATCGAGACGTAGTCGGCGGCAGCGCTGGAGACCTCGCGCGCCTCCGAGTAGAGCGTGCGGGCGTCGTACTCGCCTTCGAGGTCGGCCTCCAGAATCTCCTTCACGTTCTGGCCGATCTTGAGCGGGTTCAACTGCTGCATGTTGGGGAAGCCGTCGAGGAAGATGATGCGATCGACGAGCTTGTCGGCGTGGCCCATCTCCTCGATGGACTCGGCGCGCTCCTTCTTGGCGAGCTTGGTGACGCCCCAATCCTCGAGCAGCCGGTAGTGCAGCCAGTACTGGTTGACCGCGGTCAACTCGTGGCGCAGCGACTGGTTGAGGTAGTCGATGACCTTGGCGTCGCCCTTCATGGAAATACTCCGATTGCCGTCATTTTGAACAGTTCTAATCTAGAGAATGGGCCTCGCGGCGTCAAACGTCGAGGATGACAAGGACAGCCTGTTCCCGCTCGTCCTCGGCGGCTTCCGCGACGCTCGCCAGCGGCTCGGGACATGTGAAAGTCAATCCGGCGTTGGCGATGATTTGCCGGATGGTGGTGAAGCAGGTGCCGCAATTCGGGCGCGCGCCCAGCGCCTTGAACAAGCGGCCGGGCGTGATCGGGCGCATCGAATCCTCCTCCGACAGCGCAAGGGCCGTGGCGAGGATGCGCGACCGCGTGAGTACGTTGCAGGAGCAGACGATCATGCGGGATCAGATGGCACCGGGACGGGCGGGAGGCAATGGCGGGCCAGAACTAGCCAGCCGCTGCGACCGCCCGCTTGGCCATAACCTTGACGAGATTGGCGCGGTAGGCGGCGGTGCCGTGAATGTCGCCGAGCATTGTGCCTTCGTCGATTTTTAGGGCGTCGATCGCAGACGGCGACCATGACTTCTTTAGCGCCGCTTCGATGGCCTCGGCGCGGAAGACGCCGTTGTTGCCGGCACCCGTGACGCCGACGCGAATGGCGCCGTCCCTCATCACCGCGACGAAGACGCCTGCCATGGCATAGCGCGAAGCGGGATTGCGGAATTTCTCGTAGGCCGCTTTCGCGGGAATGGGAAAGTCCACCCTAGTGACGATCTCGCCATCCTCCAGCGCGGTCGAGAACAGGCCGGTGAAGAAATCGCCGGCGGCGATCTGACGTTTGGTCGTGTGGATCGTCGCACCGAGAGCAAGCGCGACGGCAGGATAGTCGGCGGCGGGATCGTTGTTGGCGAGCGAGCCACCGATAGTACCGAGGTGGCGGACGGCGGGATCGCCGATCGTAGCGGCAAGTGCTGCAAGCGCGGGGATCGCCTTCGCCGCAACATCGGAAGCGGCGACTTCGGCATGGGTCATGCCGCCGCCGATGGTGAGCTTGTCGCCGGCGACGGCGATGCCCTGCAGCTCGGGCAGACGGCCGATGTCGATCAGGTCGGTCGGCGCGGCGAGGCGCTGCTTCATCGTGGGCAACAGCGTCTGTCCGCCGGCGATGTAGCGCGCGTCCGCGGTGAAAAGCGCAGCGGCTTCGGCAAGCGTCTTCGGGCGGTGGTAGCGGGTCTCGTACATCGGACTCTCGCCTAACGCGCCATGGCGGCGGCGCCGGCGGCGATCGCCTTCACGATGTTCTGGTAGCCGGTGCAACGGCAGAGGTTGCCTTCAAGCTCGTGACGGATCGTCGTTTCGTCGAGCGTGTTGCCGAGACGGCGCACCATATCCACGGCGGAGATAATCATACCCGGCGTGCAGAAGCCGCACTGGAGGCCGTGGTGCTCGTGGAAGGCCTGCTGCATCGGATGAAGCTGCGTGCCGGAGGCGAGCCCCTCGATCGTGGTGATGCGACTGCCGGCGGCGCGGACCGCAAGTACCGTGCACGACTTCACGGCGACACCGTCCATCAGCACCAGGCACGCTCCGCACTGCGACGTGTCGCAGCCGATGTGAGTGCCGGTAAGGCCGAGTTTCTCGCGCAGCATCTCGACGAGCAGCGTACGGTCCTCGACTTCGGCCGACGCGCTTTTGCCGTTCACCGTTATTTCAACGACGGACATCCAAACCTCTCGTCAACGCATAAACATGAGCACAGCGACACCGGCTACGATGGCGAGGAGGCCCCACATCATGGGGCCGCCGAGAAAGCCACGCACGGCCGCTTTCTCGACTTCTTCCTCAGCCTCTTCCGCGACCTCGGCGACGGCGTGGGCGGCACCCTCAACGGCGTGCTCGACACGCGAGAGCGGGCCACCGCCGCTGACGCGCTCCGCGAACCGGGTGAAAAACTGGTCGGCCATCTGCTTGGCGGTCGCGTCGATGAGGCGGGCGCCGATCTGAGCCAGCTTGCCGCCGACCTGACCGCGGGCAGTGTACTGGAGGCGCGTGGTGTCGCCTTCCTCGAACAACTTCACATCGGCGCCCCCGCTGGCGAAGCCGGCAACGCCGCCCTTGCCCTCGCCGGTAATCGTGTAGCTCAGGGGCGGCTTCACGTTCGACAGCGTGACCTTGCCCTTGAAGGTGGCGCGGACCATGCCGACCTTGGCGTCGACGGTCGCGGTCATCTCGTTATCCGAGACTTTCTCGAGGGCCGTGCAGCCAGGGATCGTATCCTTCAGCACCGCCGGATCATTGAGCGCCGCCCATACCTTGGCGCGCGGCGCTGCGATCTTGACCTCACCAGACATTTCCATGCTCGCACCATCCCTCAAGAAGGTCTTGGCAACCGCTTCCGCTGTTCTGATCGCTGTCGAGGCCGCCCGTCGCCGCCGGTGACCCGCGCACAAGGAGCGCGCATCGACTTTGGAGTCATCCCATGGTGGCACGGCAACCTTGGCGGCGGCAAGGGTTCGTTGGCTTTAGGACGGGGCGGGGCTAGAACGACGCCGTGACCGCAAACGAATCCCCGGCCCTGCCGCGCCCCCGGACCGAGCCGCTTTCCCGCCGCGTGCCGGTGATGCTGGAGACGCAGGGTTGGAGCGACTACGCGCTCCTCGATTCCGGCAACGGCGAGAAGCTCGAACGCTACGGCAAGTACCGCATCGTGCGCCCGGAGGCGCAGGCGCTGTGGACGCCGCGGCGACGGGCGACCGAATGGGAGGGTGCCGACGCGAAGTTCGTCGGCATCGGAGAGGACGAGACGGCCGGCGATACGGGCGGCCGCTGGCGCTACAAGAAGCCGCTGCCGGAAACCTGGCCGATCGCATACGACGGCATTCCCTTTCTTGGCCGCTTCACCAGCTTCCGCCATGTCGGCGTGTTCCCCGAGCAGGCGACGCACTGGGAGTGGATGAAGAATCTGATCGCCGGGGCGGGCCGGCCGGTGAAGATTCTCAACCTCTTCGCCTACACCGGTGTCGCCTCACTCGTCGCGGCCAAAGCGGGCGCCGAAGTCACCCATATCGACGCATCGAAGAAGGCAATCGGCTGGGCGCGGGAGAACCAGACACTCGGGGCACTCGATGCGCTCAAGATTCGCTGGATCTGCGACGATGCCGTGAAATTCGTCGAGCGCGAGGAACGGCGGGGCAACCGCTACGACGGCATCATTCTCGACCCGCCGAAATTCGGGCGCGGGCCAAAGGGCGAGGTGTGGGACATCTTCACCGACCTCAGGCCGCTGACCGCCGCCTGCGTCGGATTGCTCTCCGAGCGAGCACTGTTCATGATTCTCACCGCCTACTCGATCCGCGCATCCTTCTATTCCATCGACGAACTGGCGGCGGAGTGTCTCGCCGATCGCGGCGGGCTGCTCGAGTCGGGCGAGCTGGTGCTCCAGGAAGAAGACGGCGGACGGAAGCTCTCCACTTCGCTATTCAGCCGGTGGTCGCGCGGATGAGCGGCCCTCTTCGGTCCGGCGTGGTGAAGCAGATCACCAGCCTCGCCAACCCGATGGTCAAGGAGATCCGGGCGCTGGCACTGCCGAAGAACCGCAAGGCGAGCGGGCTGTTCGTCGCCGAGGGGTTGAAGCTCGTTGCCGATGCCGTGGCGGCGGGGTGGACCGTGCGTACTCTTGTCTATGCCAGCACGGTCGGCGCGCAGCCATTGGTGTCGCGCCTCGCCGCGACGACCCATGCCAAGGGCGGCGATGTGCTCGCCGTCAGCGAGGCGGTGCTCGCCAAGATCAGCCGACGCGATAATCCGCAGACCGTGATCGGCGTGTTCGAGCAGAAGCTGACGCCCGCAGCGGCGATCAAGCCGAAACCCGGTGATGTCTGGGTCGCGCTGGAATCGGTGCGCGACCCGGGCAATCTCGGCACCATCATCCGCACCGCCGACGCGGTCGGCGCGGCCGGGGTCATCCTCATCGGCGACACCGTCGATCCGTTTTCGGTCGAAGCGGTGCGCGCGACGATGGGATCGGTGTTCGCTGTACCGATAGCGCGGGCGAGTCGCGCCGAGTTCCAGAAGATCGCGGGCGCGTGGCAGGGAACAATCGTCGGGACGCACCTTGCCGCGACGATCGACTACCGCAAGGCCGCCTACCGGACGCCGGTGCTGCTTGTGATGGGCGGCGAACAGGCGGGGCTGACGCCGGAGATCGCAGCGCTGGCCAAGACGCTGGTGAAGATTCCGATGGCCGGCAAAGCCGACTCGCTCAACCTTGCGGTCGCGACCGCGGTGATGCTTTTCGAAATCCGGCGCGGAGCGCTGTCGCTCGATGGCTAGCTGGCGCACGGGACGGCCGGACGGCCCCCTCACCGCCTTCGGCGCGGCGATCGTGATCGCGGTCATCGTGGTCGACCAGGTCGCGAAGCTCGTCGCGGAGGCGCGGCTGCCTCTGGGCGAAGCGTTCGATATACTTCCGATTCTAACGCTCTACCGTGTCCACAACACCGGCATTGCCTTCTCGTTTCTTGCCGGTTCCGGATATGCGCTGATTGCGCTGACGCTTGCGATTTCCATTGTGGTCGTAGTCTTCTGGGTGCGGAGTCACGACGGCGGGCGGGTCGCGGCTGCCGGGTTCGCGCTCATCCTTGGCGGCGCCGTCGGCAACCTGATCGACCGCGTCCGCCTCGGCTACGTGATCGACTTCCTGCTCCTCCACTTCGGCGACCGGACGCTCTTCGTCTTTAATTTCGCCGATGCGGCACTGACGCTGGGGCCAGTCCTTCTTCTTGTCGTCTATCTCTGGCCGGCAAGGCCCTAGCCTCTCACTCAATATTCCTGTCGCTTGTCTGTCGTCCAAATCCGTGGCTATATCGGCTTCGGAAAAGCTTTTCCTAATCCGCTGGCCGCCAAGTTCTGGGAGAACCGCGACCTTTCACGAGACGGGCGGAAAAGCTTTTCTGAGCCGGCATCCCCGGCTCGGGAGGGAAGCCGGTCTCGCGGCCGGCAAGCACAATTTTCATGGGAGGAAGTCATGAAGCTTAGGAAGGCGTTGGGCGCACTTGCCATCGGCTTGTCCGCGCTCACAACCGTTGCGATGTCGGCGCCATCGATGGCCGCCGACCTCGTAATGTGGGAGCGCAGCGGCGGCAACAAGGGCATGGTCGATACGCTGGTCGAGATGTGGAACGCGAAAAATCCCGACCGCAAGATCAACCTGACCTACATTCCGCACGCCGAAATGGTGGCGAAACTGGCGCAAGCCATCGCCTCCGGAGATGTGCCGGACCTCATGGGCATGGACCTCATCTACGGTCCGCAGTTCGAGAAGGCCGGTCAGCTCGTCGATGTGACCGCGCAGATCGCCGGCCTGCCGGAAATGAAGACCGCCAGCCCGGGCCACGTGCAGGTGGCGACCTGGGAAGGCAAGCTTTACGGCGTGCCGCTCTACGCCGACGTGTCGGCGCTCTTCTACAACAAGGACCTGTTCGCGAAGGCTGGTCTCGACCCGAACAAGCCGCCGACGAGCCTGCCGCAGCTCAAGGAATACGCAGACAAGATCACCGCCCTCGGCGGTGACATCAAGGGCTACTACCTCGCCGGCTCGTGCGCCGGCTGCAACATCTTCACCGTCGGCCCCCTGATCTGGGCGTCGGGCGGCAAGATCGAGTCGGCAGGTCCAGGCGACGAGCCGCTGGTCGGCGATGGCGTCAAGCAGGTGCTCGAGTTCGAGCGCTCGATGGTCAAGGCCGGCAATGTGCATGAAAGCGACCGGGCCGAGAACGGCGAGACATTCCATCTCCAGTTCGGCTCCGGCAAAGTCGGCATGATGGGCACGGGCAACTTCAACATCTCGCTCGCCCGCGACCAGAACCCCACAATGAAATTCGGCATTGCCTTGCTTCCGGGCATGGCCGAAGGCTCGTCCGCCTCGTTCATCGGCGGCGATCTCCTCGTCATTCCGAAGGGCTCCAAGCGCGTCGATGACGCGATCGACTTCATGAAGTTCCTGATTTCCGACGAGGTGCAGGTCGAGGGCTATGCCAAGGCGCTCAATCTGACGACTCGTTCGGATATGGTCGACAACAAGTACTTCAAGGCCGAGCCACTGGTGCAGGACGTGGCGAAGGCGCTGTCGGTCGGACGGACGCCGTACACGACGACGTTCTTCGAGCAGATCAACTCGCCGCAGGGTCCGTGGCTGCAAATGCTGCAGCGCGCCTACTACACGGACGATGCGATCGACCAGATCATCGCTGACGCCAAGGACCTGATGAAGGCGATCTCCGCGCAGTAGCGGACCGCCTTCCGCTACCGAGAAAGCCGCGGCGCTTCTGCGAGAGTCGCAAGCGCCGCGGCATTTCTCCAACCTGCCACCGGCACGCTATGATTGCCGCTCGATCTGACGGACTGAAACGGACATGTACGCCACCCAGAGAAACCGGCTGATTGGGCTCCTCTACCTGGCGCCGGCGTTTCTATTCGTCCTGGTCTTCACCGCCTATCCGCTGACGCAGATGGTGTGGATGTCGTTCCACAATTGGTCGATCATCGAGCCTGCAAGGTGGGTCGGCGTCGCGAATTTCGTCAGGGCCTACAGCGACCGCCAGTTCTGGACCTCACTAGGATTCACGCTGAAATACACGCTCTACATAACGCCGATCCTGATGATCGGCGGCTATCTGATCGCGCTTCTCGTTGCGCAGAACACGCCGATCCGGAAATTCACCCGCGCGGTCGTGTTCGTGCCCGTCGTGATCGGACTCGGAGTATCGAGCCTCCTCTGGTACTGGCTGTTCAGCTACAACTTCGGCCTCGTCAACCGCCTGCTCGTCGATCTCCATGTCATTTCAAAGCCGCTCATCTGGTTCGGCGAGGACGCCGATCGGGCACTGTGGGCCGTGATCATTTCGATCGTGTGGAAGGTGATCGGCTTCGGCATGCTGCTCTACGTCGCCGCTATCCAGGCGATACCGAGCGAAACCACCGAGGCGGCGATGGTCGACGGCGCAAGCTACTGGCAGCGCGTCCGTCAGATAACATTGCCCCTCACATACAAGACGATCCTGCTCGTCACGCTCGTCAGCATCATCGGATCGCTGCTTGCCTTCGACCAATTCTACCTGATGACCGCCGGGCAACCGTTCAACAAGACCGCGTCGTCGGTGTTCTGGATCTACCTGAACTCTTTTCCATACCTCAAGCTCGGCTACGGCGCGGCGCTATCGCTCGTCCTTGCCGTCATCATTCTCGTCTTCACCGTCATCCAGATGACGCTGACGCGGCGGAGCCACAGCTAGTGACCAGGGAACTCACGACTTGAGCGCGGAATACACCTTGCAGGGACGAGCCGTCGTCGACGATACCGGTTCGGTGTTGAGCCGGGTCCTTGGCGGCCGGACGAAATATCTCCTTGGGGCGATCTGTGTCGCCATTTGCGTCGTGATGCTGGCGCCGATCGTCTTGTCGATCTCCGCGTCTCTGAAGACGACCGAGGAGGCTTCGGCCCAGCCGCCGACATACTTCACCCATCTTCTCAGCCTCGACAGCTACCAGCGCCTTTGGGTCTATCAGGAGGGCCTGACGACCTATCTCATCAACAGCGGCGGGGTCGCGCTCCTGACGATCGGGCTCTGCCTGGCGCTCACGATTCCCGCCGGTTACGCGCTGGCGCGCTTTCCCGTGCCCGGCAAGGAAGCCTTCTTCGTCTTCCTGCTCCTCGCGCTGATCATCCCCTATCAGGCGGTGCTCACCCCGATCTTCTTCATGTTCGCGACGCTGAAGCTCACCAACACGCTGATTGGCCTCGCGATCGTGCACACCACGATCCAGCTGCCGTTCAGCATCTACATCATGCGCAACAGCTTCGAGGCAGTGCCGCGCGAACTCGAGGAAGCGGCGGTCATCGACGGATGCTCGAGCTGGCAGGTGCTCACGCGCATCCTGATCCCCACAATCCGCCCCGCGATCGTAACTGTGTCGCTCTTTGCGTTCATCACATCGTGGAACGAGTTCCTCGGCGCGCTCGTCATGATGAACCGGGGTAACGCCTTCACCCTGCCCCTCATCCTCGCCAACGCCCGGCAAGAAACAAGCATCGGCGGCACCGACTGGGGCATGCTGCAGGCGGGCATAACAATTTCCATCCTGCCTTGCGTGGCTTTCTATGTGCTACTGCAGAAATATTACGTTTCCGGCTTCCTCTCCGGCGCGGTGAAGTGAGGCTGGTGCGATGACCGAGTCCCGCGATCCTCCCGCAAGCGACGCCACAGCGGCGGCGGATTTCGCCCGCAAGCAGGCGCGGCAGCGGCTCACGATCCGCGATGTGGCGCGCATATCGAACGTCAGCGTCGGCACGGCGTCAAAGGCGCTGAACCACAATGGCAGCCTCAGGCAGGAGACCCGCGATCGGGTCATCGCCGTCGCCAAGGAACTCGGCTTCCGCCCAAACGACCTCGCCCAGAGCCTGCACCGGGGCAAGACCTTCACCGTTGGCCTGATCTCCAACGACTCCTTCGGCCGGTTCACGATGCCGATCATGGAGGGGCTGGAAGAATGCCTCGCCGACAGCCGCGTCGGGGTCTTCATGGCGAACGCCACGGACGATCCCGTGCGGGAAGCCCGCCACGTCGAACAGCTCGTGGGGAAACGCGTTGACGGCATCGTGGTGACGGCGCGGCGCGCCGACAGCCGCGGCAAGCTGATGGTGCCGGCGCGCGACATCCCCGTGCTCTACGTCTTCTCGCGTGTTGAGGATCCGCACGCCTATTGTCTACTCCCTGACGATGAAGGCGGTGCGACGCTGGCGGTCGAGCATCTCATCAAGCTCGGCCGCCGGCGCATTGCGCATATCACCGGACCGGAACGGTTCGAAGCGGTGCGTCTCCGCCGCGCCGGCTACAGCAAGGCACTTGCTAGCGCTGGCATCGAGCAGATCGACGGATTCTACTTGCCTGGAACGTGGTCGGAACGGTGGGGGCGCGAGACAGTCAATCAACTCTTTGATGGGACTCGGCCGGCACCCGACGCCCTCTTCTGCGGCAACGACCAGATCGCGCGCGGCGCTTCGGACGCGCTGCGCGAGCGCGGCATCGCCGTGCCCGATAAGGTCGCGATCGTCGGGTTCGATAACTGGGCGATCATGGCCGACGCGACTCTGCCGGCGCTCACCAGCGTCGACATGAACCTCAAGCAGCTCGGCCGGGAGGCTGGCCTCCGGCTCCTCGACATGATCGCAGGCAAGAAACTCGAGGGCGTGCATCGGCTCGCCTGCACGCTCGTCGTTCGCGAGTCTTGCGGCGCGCGGGCGGTGTCGCTGCAGACGTAGGGACGTCGCCAGAAAGGCCAGGCATGCGTCAGTATTCACCCGTCAATTTCACCGACGTCAGACTGGAGGGCGATTTCTGGCGCGAGCGCCTGGATACGGTGCTGACGCGGTCCATTCCGAGCCAGCACAAGCAGCTTGTGGCCAACGGAATCCTGGGATCGCTGAGCTTGCCGCAACCGCCGCCGCCGCTACGCTTCCCGCGCAACAGTCACAACTTCACTGTGCAGGTATTTTGGGACTCGGATGTCGGCAAGTGGATCGAGGCGGCCAGCTACGCGCTTTCGCACCGGCGCGACCCGGTCATCGAAGGGCAGATCGACGAGATCACGGGGTGGCTTGCCAAGGCACAGTTGCCGGACGGATACCTGAACTGCTGGTATCTCGGGCGCGAGCCGGACAAGCGGTGGACCAACCTCCGCGACAATCACGAACTGTACAATGCCGGGCACCTGCTTGAAGGCGCTGTCGCCTACTTCCAGGCGACCGGCAACCGGCGCCTGCTCGACGTGATGCTGAAGTACGTCGACCACATCGCCGCGACCTTCGGCCCGGGCGAAAATCAGAAGCACGGCTATTGCGGGCATCAGGAGATCGAGCTCGCGCTTATCAAGCTCTTCAGCGTCACCAAGGACCGCAAGCACCTCGACCTTGCCACCTATTTCATCAACGAGCGCGGAAAAGTTCCCCACTATTTCGACATCGAGGCGATCGCGCGTGGGGAGGACCCGAAGGCGTTCTGGGCGAAGAGCTACGAATACAACCAGTCGCACAAGCCGGTGCGCGAGCAGCGCAAGGTCGTCGGCCATGCCGTGCGCGCGATGTACATGTACACGGCGATGGCGGATCTCGCCGCGGAACTTGGCGACGACGCGTTGAAACGGACGCTTGAAGTCCTCTGGCACGACGTCACCAGCCGGCAGATGTACGTCACCGCGGGGCTTGGCCCGTCGAAATTCAACGAGGGATTCACCGAACACTACGACCTGCCGAACGACACGGCCTACGCGGAAACGTGCGCCTCCGTTGCCCTCATCTTCTGGGCCCAACGCATGCTGAACCTAGACCTCAACGGCCAGTATGCCGACGTGCTTGAGCAGGCTCTCTACAACGGCGCCCTCTCCGGTCTATCGCGCGACGGCGAACACTATTTCTACGAGAACCCGCTGGAGAGCGACGGCAAGCATACGCGCTGGGCGTGGCACACGTGCCCATGCTGCACAATGAACGTGTCGCGGCTCGTTGCTTCGGTCGGCGGCTACTTCTATTCGACCGGCAAGGACGTGCTCGCCGTCCATCTCTATGGCGGCAATTCGGCGAACGTCGATGTCGGGGGGCGCAAGATCAAGGTGAAGGAGACCAGCACCTATCCCTGGTCGGGAAAGATCACCCTCGCGATCAACCCGGAAGCGGCGAGCGAATTCACGGTGAAGCTGCGCATCCCGGGCTGGGTGCGAAACGCCACGGCTCGCGTCAATGGCGCCGGTGTCGATGTCCCCGGAAACCTGAAGGACGGCTACCTCGCGATCCGGCGGACGTGGAGGCCGGGCGATGTCGTCGACCTGGAACTGCCCATGCCCGTCGAGCGGGTCTACGCCCACCCAGCCGTGAAGGCGGACATCGGCCGCACCGCCCTGAAACGCGGGCCGCTTGTCTATTGCGCTGAGCAGGTCGACAACCCGGCGGTGCCGGTCGACAGCATCAGGCTGCCGCGCAAGGCCAAACTAGCGACGCGGGAGCGCACCGATCTCTTCGGCGGCATCGTGACGGTGACCGCAGAGGGGATGTCGGCGGGCGCCGACGACTGGAAGGACGACCTCTACCGGAGCGAACCGCCGGCGGAGAACCCGCAGTCGTGGACAGCCGTTCCCTACTACCTCTGGAACAATCGCGAACCCGGCAAAATGCTGGTATGGATACCTGAGGATTGATCGTCGCCGCGTGGACGGATAAGCAAGAAACCTAGGGCCGACACCGGCCCAAGCTGTGGGGAGCAAAGATGAGTGAAGTCGAACTGCGCGGGGTGAAGAAGCGCTACGGGTCGGTCGAGGCGATCAAGATGCTCGACCTGAGCGTCGAGGAGGGGCAGTTCTGCGCGCTCCTCGGGCCGTCCGGTTGCGGCAAGTCCACCCTCCTTCGCATGATCGCCGGCCTTGAAGTCGTAACCGAAGGTGCGATCTTCATCGGCGGTATCGACGTCACCAACATGCCGCCCGCCAAGCGGCGCATCGCCATGGTCTTCCAGTCCTACGCGCTCTACCCGCACATGACGGTTCGCCAGAACATCGGCTTCTCGCTCCGTGTCGCCCGCGCACCGAAGGACGTGATGGAGCGGCGCGTGATGGAGGTCGCCACAATGCTGCAGCTCGAGGAGCTCCTCGACCGGCGGCCGGCGCAGCTTTCCGGTGGACAACGCCAGCGCGTCGCCATCGGCCGTGCGCTAGTGCGCGAGCCGCAGGTATTCCTGTTCGACGAGCCGCTTTCCAACCTTGACGCGATGCTGCGCGTGCAGATGCGCGTCGAAATCGCCAAGCTGCACCAGGACCTGAAGACGACCATGATCTACGTCACCCACGATCAGGTCGAGGCGATGACGCTCGCCGACAAGATCGCGGTGCTCGACCACGGTGTCATCTCGCAGGTTGGCACGCCGATGGACCTCTACCACCACCCGGCGAACAAGTTCGTCGCCTCCTTCATCGGCTCGCCGACCATGAACTTCGTCTCGGCTGAAGCGAAGTCGTCGGTTGGCAAGGACGCAGTCGTCAACCTGCCGGGCGGCCATGAGCTGAAGCTCGTCACCCTCGGCGGGCTTTCCAAGCCGGGCAGCGTCGAGGTCGGCATTCGTCCCGAGCACGTCAGGCTCGGCGCGCCGAACGATCCGAAGGCGAGCCTCGGCGGTACTGTCCAGATCCTCGAGCGGCTCGGCAACGCAACGATCATGTACATCACGACCGACGCCGGACAGATCGTCGTTCAGGACGACGGCGACGTGACCACCAAGGCCGGCGACAACGTCAGCGTCATCTTCGACCCGGCGCGCGTGCACCTCTTCTCGGCAAACGCCACGGTCTGACATAGCGCCGCCGCGAGACCCGCGGCGGCTCCTTTCCCCGAGCTTCCATGCGCAACGACTGGCACGGCGTCTTCGCCGCCATCACCACCAAGCTCGACCGGACCGAGAGCGTCGACCTTGCCGCCGTGCGGGCGGACGTCGCTTTCCAGCTCGATGCGCGCGTCAACGCCATCGTCTGCTGCGGGTCGCTGGGCGAAGCGTCGACCCTGGACGCCGACGAAAAGATCGCCATCGCCAAGGCGGTGAAGGAAGAGGCCGGCGACCGGGCGCCCGTCATCCTGACGATCGCGGAAGATTCGACGCGGGCGGCGGTCAAACTGACGGAACGCGCCGCCGCCATCGGCGTCGATGGGCTGATGGTGCTGCCCGCCATGCGCTACGTCGCAACGCCGCGCGAGGTGGTCGCCCACTACCGCGCTGTCGCGGCGGCGAGCGATCTCGACATCATGGTCTACAACAACCCGATCGCCTACGGGATCGACATCACTCCCGAGATGTTCGCCAAGCTTGCCGACGAGGCGAAGTTCGTCGCGATCAAGGAATCGTCGGGCGATGTGCGCCGCATCACCGACCTCCACAATCTCGTCGGCGACCGCTACGCCATCTTCACCGGCGTCGACGATTTGGCGCTGGAAAGCCTGATGCTCGGCGCGGTCGGCTGGGTGGCGGGGCTGGTGTGTGCGTTCCCACGCGAGACTGTCGCCATCTACGATCTGATGCGCGCCGGGCGCATCGCGGAGGCGCGCGAAATCTACC
>JAYTZZ010000151.1:0-9040 GCA_043741595.1 Hyphomicrobiales bacterium
GACGACGCCGCCGAAGCCTGATCGCGATCCGGCGCGCGGGTTGCGGCTGCTTGCGAGGCCGCGCGCCTTCCGTCCGGCGGAAATCTCCAGAACGAGGGAAGCGGCGATGAAGCTTGCTATCAACTATGTCGAGTTCGGCAGCAAGGACATCGGCGCGAGCCGTGCCTTCTTCGCGAAGGCGTTCAACTGGTCATTCACCGATTATGGCCCGGCCTACGCGGCGTTCAATGATGTGGGGGTGGATGGTGGGATAACGCAGGCCGAGGGGATTCCGCTGCCGCCTCTCGTCATTCTCTATGCCGACGATCTCAATGCGGCGGAGGCGGCGATGCTCGCGGCGGGTGGAGAGATCGTCGTGCCGCAGTACGATTTTCCTGGCGGGCGGCGGTACCACTTCCGGGAGCCGGGCGGCAACGTTTTGGCCGTCTGGAGCGATCCTGCGCGTTAGGTTGTGGCCTCGATAGGCTGTGTTTTGCCAGCTATCCCGGACCTTTATTCCACCAATGATGGACAGCGCTTGGCCCGTGGCGGTAAAACCGGCTTGCGGTCGCAGTCCTGCGGCCGTTTTGCTGTCGAGCCCCGCCCGAAATGAGCAGCGTTAACGACATCCGTTCCCATTTTCTTGGCTATTTCGAGAAGAACGGTCATACGCCGGTGCCTTCCGGGCCGCTGGTGCCGCGGAACGACCCGACGCTGATGTTCACCAACGCCGGCATGGTGCCGTTCAAGGATTATTTCACCGGCCGCGCCACGCCGCCCTATCCCCGCGCGACGTCGTCGCAGAAATGCGTTCGCGCCGGAGGCAAGCACAACGACCTCGACAACGTCGGGTACACGGCGCGCCATCACACCTTCTTCGAGATGCTCGGCAACTTCTCGTTCGGCGACTACTTCAAGGAGCGGGCGATCGAGCTGGCGTGGAACCTGATCACCAAGGAGTTCGGGCTCTCCAAGGATCGGCTGCTGGTCACGGTCTATCACACCGACGATCACGCCTTCGACCTTTGGAAGAAGATCGCCGGTTTTCCCGATAGCCGCATCATCCGCATCCCGACGAGCGACAATTTCTGGCAGATGGGCGACACCGGCCCATGTGGTCCGTGTTCGGAAATCTTCATCGATCAGGGTGAGGCGCTGCAGGGCGGTCCGCCCGGCAGCCCCGACGAAGACGGCGACCGCTTCCTGGAGTTCTGGAATCTCGTCTTCATGCAGTTCGAGCAGGTGCCGGGCGGCGAGCGCATCGACCTGCCGCGCCCGTCGATCGATACCGGCATGGGGCTGGAGCGCATCGCCGCGATCATGCAAGGCGTCCACAGCACCTACGACATCGATCTATTCAAGACGCTGATCGCCGCCTCGGTCGATCTGATAGGCGTACCCGCAGACGGCCCTAATAGCGCCAGTCACCGCATCATCGCCGATCACCTCCGTGCGTCTAGCTTCCTCATCGCGGATGGCGTGCTGCCCTCGAACGAGGGGCGCGGTTACGTGCTTCGGCGCATCATGCGGCGCGCGATGCGCCACGTGCATATTCTCGGCGCTTCGGAACCTTTGATGTATCGGCTGGTGCCGACGCTGGTTGCCGAGATGGGTCGCGCCTATCCCGAACTCGTGCGCGCCGAGGCGCTGATCAGCGCCACGCTCCGTCTGGAAGAGAATCGCTTCGGTCGCACGCTCGCTCGCGGCCTTACGCTGCTCGACGAGGCGACCTCCAGCCTTTCCTCCGGTGCAACGCTTGCCGGCGATGTCGCCTTCCGGCTTTACGATACCTATGGCTTCCCGCTCGACCTGACGCAGGATGCGCTGAAGCCGCGCGGTATCGCGGTCGATACGGCCGGCTTCGCCAAGGCTATGGAAAAACAGAAGGAAGAAGCGCGCGCGAGCTGGGCGGGCTCCGGCGATACTCAGACCGAGCCGGTCTGGTTCACGATTCGCGAAAGGCTCGGTGCGACCGAATTCCTCGGCTACGAGACGGAGAGCGCAGAGGGCGAGATCGTCGCGCTGGTGCGTGACGGGGAGGGAATTCCCTCGGCGAAAGCCGGCGAGAGCGTCGCGATCGTCGTCAACCAGACGCCGTTCTACGCCGAGTCCGGTGGACAGATGGGCGACATGGGAATCATCGTCGGAGAGAGCGGCGGCGCGCTCGTCGAGGATGTGCAGAAGCGCGCCGATGGCTTGTTCGTCCATAACGGCAAAGTCGAGAACGGCACGCTCTCGGTCGGCGATGCCGTGCGTCTCTCGGTGGACAATCCGCGCCGTACTGCGATCCGCGCCAACCATTCTGCCACCCATCTCCTGCACGCCGCCCTCCGCAACGTGCTCGGTTCGCATGTGGCGCAGAAGGGGTCGCTGGTCGCACCGGATCGCCTGCGGTTTGACTTCTCCCATCCGAAGCCCCTGGACGCGCACGAGCTTGAGGCGGTCGAAGACCTCGCCAATCGCGTGTTGCTGCAGGATGCGCCGGTGACGACGCGGCTCATGGACCGCGACGAGGCGATGCACTCCGGCGCCATGGCGCTGTTCGGCGAGAAATACGGCGAGGAAGTACGAGTCGTCTCGATGGGCGCGGCCCCGGGCGGTGTCCCGGAGAAGGCCTATTCGGTCGAGCTCTGTGGCGGTATTCATGTCGGGCGCACCGGCGAGATTGGACTCATCACGCTCGTCGGCGAGTCCGGTGTTGCCGCCGGGGTGCGGCGTCTCGAAGCGCTGACTGGTACTGCTGCGCGCAAGCATCTTGCCGAGCAGGAGAAGCGCCTTCGTGCGGTGGCAATGACACTGAGGGTGAGGCCCGACGAGGCGGCGGAACGCGTCGCTGCCCTGATGGACGAACGCCGGAAGCTCGAACGCGAGCTTGCCGATGCACGCAGAAAGCTTGCGATGGGCGGCGGCGTGACGAATGGCGCGGACAATGGTGTCCGCACTGTCGGTTCAACCAGGTTCCTCGGCCGCGCCGTTTCCGGCATTGCGCCAAAAGATCTGAAGGGCATCGTCGATGAGGGCAAGAGGACGGTTGGTTCGGGCATCGTCGCTATCGTCGGCGTGACGGAAGATGGCAAGGCTGGGCTGGTTGTCGGGGTCACCGATGACCTCACCGGACGGTTCAACGCGGTGGAACTCGTGAGAGCAGGAGCGGAAGCGCTTGGCGGGAAGGGTGGCGGCGGCCGCCCGGACATGGCTCAGGCGGGTGGACCCGACGGCGGCAAAGCCGATGCGGCTCTATCGGCGATCGAAGCCGCGATTGCGGCGAGCTGAGCAGCATGGCCGCCGCGGGCAACGAAGGTCTCCGGCGCCGCGTCTTTGATCTCCTTGAGCGCGTGGACCGGCATGCGCGGTTGCCGCGCATCATTGCCGGGGCGCTCGTCGTTCTCATCCTGATCAACGTTGTCGCTGCGGTCTTCGAAACCGTCGCCTCGCTCGCCGCGCAGTACGAATGGCTGTTTCAAACCATCGAGGCAGTCTCGCTTGTCATCTTTTTCATCGAGTACGTCATCCGCCTTTGGGTCTCGGTCGAGCATCCACGAGCCCGTGGCAGGCCGGCATGGCGGGCCCGCCTCGCCTATGCTGTGACGCCGGCGGCGATCATCGATCTCGTTGCGATCCTGCCTTTCTTCATCGAGGTGTTTACCGACGCGCATCTGCGCATCATCGTGCTTGTCCGGCTCCTCCGCCTGTTTAAGCTCGGTCGCTATTCCACCGGCTTCCAGTCGCTGCTCGAGGCGCTGCGGAGGGAGCGCCAGGCGCTGCTGGCGAGTTTCCTGATACTGGTTTCGGTCGTGCTTGTGTCCGCCTCGTTCGCCTACATGGCCGAGAGGGCAACTCAGCCCGACGCGTTCGGCTCGATCCCGGACGCGATCTGGTGGGCGATGGCGACAGTCACGACGGTCGGCTATGGCGACGTGGTGCCGAAAACGGCGCTTGGCCGCATCGTCGGCGGCTTCACGATGATCTCCGGCATCCTGATGATCGCACTGCCGGTCGCGATCATCGGCAGCTCGTTCGCCGAGGTCGTCCGCCAGCGCAGCTTCGTCATCACGTTCGGCATGGTGGCGCGCATCCCGCTGTTCGCCGAGATTGGCGCGCAGGCGCTCGGCGAGATGCTGCCCCATCTTCGCGCCATGACGATTGAGGCGGGTACGGTTATCGTCGAGCCGGAGCAGGGCGACGACGCCCTCTACGTGATCGCCGATGGCATCGTGGAAGTGAATTTCAGCAACTCGCGGCGGCGTCTCGAGGCGAACGAGGCCTTTGGAGTGGCGCCCGATCCGAACACCGTCGGTGAGCACGAGCACTATTCGGCGCTGGCGCTGACGCGGGTCAAGCTGCTGGCGCTCGACCGCATCGATCTCCGCCACCTCGTCATGCGCCATCCGGAACTCGCGGATCGCATCAAGCCGGCGGTCCTGGTTTCGGACGCGACGTGACGGCGCTGACTTCGCCGCCTGCTTTACGCCATCGCCTTCTTCAGGTTCTCGTCGACCTTGTCGAGAAAGCCGGTCGTCGTCAGCCATTTCTGGTCAGGCCCGACAAGGAGCGCGAGATCCTTGGTCATGAAACCAGCCTCGACCGTGGCGACGCAGACCTGCTCCAGCGTCGTTGCGAATTTCGCCAGCGCCGCGTTGCTGTCGAGCTTGGCGCGGTGCGCTAAACCCCGCGTCCAGGCGAAGATCGAGGCGATCGAGTTGGTCGAGGTGTCCTTGCCCTTCTGGTGCTCGCGGTAGTGCCGGGTGACGGTTCCGTGGGCGGCTTCGGCCTCGACGATCCTGCCGTCCGGGGTGAGCAGCACAGAGGTCATCAGGCCGAGCGAGCCGAAGCCTTGCGCCACAGTGTCCGACTGCACGTCGCCGTCGTAGTTCTTGCAGGCCCAGACGTACCCGCCCGACCACTTCAGGGCTGAAGCCACCATGTCGTCGATCAGTCGGTGTTCGTATGTGATGCCCGCAGCCTTGAACTTCGCCGCGAACTCGGCCTCGAATACCTCCTGGAACAGATCCTTGAAGCGGCCGTCGTAGGCCTTGAGGATCGTGTTCTTGGTGGAGAGGTAGACCGGGTACTTGCGATTAAGGCCGTAGTTCAGCGAGGCGCGGGCAAAATCGCGTATTGAATCGTCGAGGTTGTACATGCCCATGGCGACGCCGGAGGAGGGCGCGTCGAAAACCTCGTGCTCGATTGTCTTGCCGTCGTCACCGACGAATTTGATGGTCAGCTTGCCGGGCCCGGGGAAGCGGAAGTCAGTGGCCTTGTACTGGTCGCCGAAGGCATGGCGGCCGACGATGATCGGCTGGGTCCAGCCAGGCACGAGGCGGGGAACGTTCCGGCAGATGATCGGCTCGCGGAAGATGACGCCGCCGAGGATGTTGCGGATCGTACCGTTGGGCGACTTCCACATCTTCTTGAGGTGAAATTCCTCGACCCGTGCTTCGTCCGGCGTGATCGTGGCGCATTTCACCCCGACGCCGACTTTCTTGATCGCCTCGGCGGCATCCACCGTGACGCGATCCTCGGTCTTGTCGCGGTTCTCGATGCCCAGGTCGAAATAGAGAAGATCGAGGTCGAGGTAGGGAAGGATCAGCTTGTCCCGGATCAGGTGCCAGATAATCCGGGTCATCTCGTCGCCGTCGATCTCGACGACCGGATTGGCAACCTTGATTTTTTGCATGGGGAGGCGCTTTCGCGGGCGGGCGCGGGATGTCGGCGCCGCTATAACATCCTCGCCCGGACGTGCAAAGGCGACCGGACGCCGCAAAATTATGCGTTTTGTCGCCGGTCAGAGTTCGACGACAGCTTCCCCGGAGACTGGGTCGGTGACACCGAGTCCGGCGCCGAGGTCTTCGAGCAGCGGCCGCATCCCGTCGAGACTGGCGATCATCGCGGCGCGCGCACCGACGATATCGCTCATCGCGCCCCATTCACCAACGAAGCAATAGGCGCGGTCGCCGGTCTTGATGAGAGCGCCCTTTCGGAAGCCCTTCATCTTGTCGTCCTTCATCGCCTTGTTCAGGGCGACAAAATCAGCCTCCTTGCCGGGTTTCACCTTGAAGCGAACGACATTGTATGCGGTCATGACGTGATCCTCCCAAGCGCTGCGGGGCTGCACTCTGCTGCAGCCGGCCAACCGAGTCTCTTCAATGTGATGTGATCTGCGGCGTTACATCGCCAGCCGCCGCGCGGCCAGCGCGATCATCACGTAGCTCCAGCCGGTGAAGGCCAGCGAGATGCCGGCGAGCGTGCCCAACGCATACAAGCTCGACATGGGCCATTGCGCGTAGATCAGCACGCCGACCAGCACGGCGATGACGCCGGACGAGACGATCCAGCCCCAGCCATCGTGAGGCCGCAACTGGAAGCCGAGGACGATCTGAAAGACGCCCTTGGCCAGGAACATCGCTGCGGCGAAGAGCGTGAGTGTCAATGTGCCGGCGATCGGGTTCACGTAGATGGCGATGCCGCCGATGAGAATCACGATGCCGATGATGAGCTGCCAGAGGAAGCCGCCCCACGATTTCATCCGCCAAGCCTGAACGATCTGGGCGGCGCCGGCGATAACGAGAACGAACGCGACGATAGTGGTCACGACGAGGCTTGCAAGGAATGGCGAGGCGAACGCGAACACGCCACCAACGATGAAGAGAATGCCGAGGGCCAGCATCCAACCCCAGTTGGCACGCACGCTTTCGCTCAGACTCATTGGCGTCATCATACGATCGGTCATGGCTATCCTCGCTTGGTCCTGGACTTCGGTTTCCCGCCTGCGTTTCGTTTCTTCGGGGGCAGGGTGGAAATGTGCTTCAGGGCCGTGTCGAGCCAACCCTTCAGGTCGCGATCAGTTTTGGTCCCGTCTTCGTCGACAAACACGTAGCCGTTCATGATCCGGCCGCCCATGATCATCGGGCGGGCACCTTTGCGCTTCAGCGCTGCGGCGTAGCCGTCCTTGCCGACGCGGGCCAGCAGCCCTCGCTGCGATACGCTGACGGTCATGTTCCCGTTGAGCATGAAGGCGATACCGCCGAACATCGGCTGCTCGCTGAAGGACTTTGCGGAAAACGCGGTCCGCACCCGTTCGGCAAGACGATCGACGGACATTTCGAGCGATTCTCTTCCCTTTGTCCGTCGCGGACACTATCACAAAACCGATGCCCGAGCCTGCGGCCCAGAGCCAGCCTGCCATTATCCTTGTCGCCCCGCAGTTGTCCGAGAACATCGGAACGGCGGCTCGCGCTATGGCGAATTTCGGTCTTTCCGACCTTCGTCTGGTTTCCCCGCGAGAGGGGTGGCCCAGCGAGAAGGCGCGTTCGGCGGCTGCCGGTGCTTACACGGTGGTTGACGGGGCGCGGGTATTTGGCTCGCTACCTGAGGCACTTGCCGGCCTCACGTTCGTCTATGCCACGACGGCGCGCTCGCGTGAGGTGCCTAAGCCTGTGGTCGGTCCTAGGGAAGCGGCTCAGATGGCTCGCGCGCGAATTGCTGGCGGGGGAAGTGTCGGCATTCTTTTCGGCCGCGAACGGTCGGGTCTCGATAACGACGCGATTTCGCTCGCCGACGAAATCCTCACGCTGCCGGTCGATCCGGGTTTCTCGTCGCTCAACATTGCGCAAGCCGTGCTCATCGTGGCCTATGAGTGGCGTTTGTCTGGACTTGAGGGAGCGGTGCTTCCGTTTGGCGCGGAGATCGCTCCGCAGGCGTCGCGCGAGCAGCTCATCGGAATGTTCGAGCATCTGGAGGCGGCACTGGGCAACGCCGGCTTCTACCGTCCGTCGGAGAAACGGCCACACATCACGCTTGCCATCCGCGCCATGCTGCAGCGGGCCGGATTGACCGAGCAGGAGGTGCGCACATTGCGCGGCATGATCGCCGCGCTGGAGGGCCGCCCGACGCGGCCGCGCAAGTCTCCCGACGGGACAAAAACGACCGAACGGGGCAAGGCGTGAGTCGCCTTCTGGTTTTCGACTCCGGCATTGGCGGCCTGTCGGTAGTGCGCGAGATCCGGCTGGCGCTGCCCGCCGCCGAGATCGTCTACGTCGCCGATGATGGCGGTTTTCCCTACGGCGATTGGGAAGAGCCGGCGCTCACCGAACATGTCGTGACTCTCGTTGGCGGCTTGATCAAGATCGTCGCGCCGGCCGCTGTCGTCATTGCCTGCAACACGGCATCAACGCTGGTGCTGACGCCGCTTCGTGCCCTGCACCCCGTTCCGTTCGTCGGTACGGTGCCGGCGATCAAGCCGGCCGCAGCGGCAACGCGGTCTGGCCTCATCAGTGTGCTTGGCACGTTCGGCACCATGCAGCGCGAGTACACCCGCGCCCTCATCCAGGAGTTCGCCGGGGAATGTCAGGTCCGTCTCGTGGGCTCAGCCAATCTCGCCCCACTCGCCGAAGCTTTCATGCGCGGCGAGCGGGTGGAAGAGGCAGCCGTCTGGTCTGAGATCGAGCCGGCCTTTGTCGAGCGCGACGGCGCGCGTACCGATGTCATTGTGCTTGCCTGCACCCACTATCCGTTCCTTGCCGGGCATTTTGCTCGCCTCGCACCATGGCCGGTGACATGGATTGACCCGGCGCCGGCCATCGCACGGCGGGTTGCGGCGATTGTGGCCGTCCCCAGTGGCCCGCCGGTACGAGGGCGGGCGTATCTTACATCGGGCAAGGTGTGGCCGAAGCCGGTGGTGAGGCTCCTCGATCAGCTTGGCATCGAGGCTGGAGTTCTGCCGCGAAGGGGAGATTCATGAGCATTAGAGTAGTGGTGGCCGGCGCGACCGGCTGGACCGGCAGTGCACTCGTCAAGGCGATTGCCGCCAGCGATGATTTCACGCTTGCAGCCGCTGTCGCGCGAAAGTCAGCCGGCAGCGAACTGTCCGGCGTCAGGATTCTGCGCGGCCTCGAGATGGCCCTCAGCGTTCCGTCCGACGTGGTTGTCGACTACACCCACCCGACCGCGGTTAAGGGGCACACGTTGATGGCTCTCGCTGCTGGCCGCCATGTCGTCATCGGAACTTCTGGCCTCACGGCAGCAGATTATCGCGAGATCGACGCCGCGGCGAAGAAAGCCG
>JAYTZZ010000152.1:0-3887 GCA_043741595.1 Hyphomicrobiales bacterium
GCCTTCCCCGCGAAAGCGGGGACCCAGGTGGTGCGTTACGACCAAGGTGTTGCGTCTAGTTGAGAAGATTAACTCAGGCCGGAATGGAGATTCCATCGAAGATGCCATTCCAGGCTGAGACTCCTGGGTCCCCGCTTTCGCGGGGAAGGCGGGAAGGAAGTGGGGTTCGCCCCCTACCCCGCCACCCGCACTCCGAGCGATATCTGTTCCTCGCCGAGCTTGGATTCCGACACGGTGCCGGAAGGCGTCGCGGTCTTGGCCAGCGACACGCCGAGGGTTTCGCGCTTCACCGTCTCGAGGTGCGCGTCGATCGCGGCGGCAGCGGCGGGGCCGGCCTTCACCTCGATCGCAATGCGGTCGGCGACGTTGAAACCGGCGTCCTTACGGGCAACCTGAACGAGGCGGATGAAGTCGCGGGCGAGACCCTCGCGCTCAAGGTCCGGCGTGACGTTGGTGTCGAGGACGACGACACCAGCGTTGCCGTCGAAGCTCGCCGCGTCGAGGCCGCCCTGCGTCTGGAAACGGACCTCGTATTCGCCGGGCTCGATGCGGTTGTCCGCGACCTCGACCGCACCGCCATCGAGGCGCTTCCACTGGCCGGCTTTCGCCGCAGCGAGGATATCCTTCATCGCACCGCCGAGACGTTTGCCGACGATGCGCGGATTGACCACCAGCACTTCCGAGCCGAAGGCGGAGGGGTTGTTGGCCAGCACCACTTTCTTGACGTTTACCTCCTCGGCGATAACGTCTTTGACCAAGTCGAGCAGCCCAAATCGAGGATGCGCAACGGTCACACTCGGCAAAGGCAGGCGGTTGCGCAGATTCTTCGCCGTGCGGATCGATGCGGCAGCAGAGACAACAGATCTAACAAGATCCATCAGACCCACATCGTAGTGACCCGCTTCGGCGGTCATCCTGTAATGTTTGACGTTCCTTCGATGACCATGCGCAGCTAGTCGAGTTTCAATTTCCTTCCCATCCGTCTCGAATGTCTCGGTGTCCGGCCAATCCTGCAGATGCACGCTTTCGCCATTTACAAGCGCACCGTGGATGTGTTCGGTGAGGAACGGCAGGAACGGCGCCATCGTCCGCGTCAACGTGACGAGCACGGTGTAAAGCGTGTCGTAGGCGGCGGTCTTGTCGGCGTCCTTCTCAGATTTCCAGAAACGCTCGCGCGAGCGCCGGATGTACCAGTTGTTGAGCGCCTCGATGAACGGCGGCAGCGCGTTGCACGCACCGGCAAGATCGAGCTTGTCCATCGCCGTCTCGACCGAGCGGACAAGTTCCGCGGTCTTGCCGAGGATGTAGCGATCGAGCTCGGCCTCGGCGCTCGTGATCAGCTTGCCCTTGATGCCGTCGATGTTGGCGTAGAGCGTGAAGAACGAATACGCGTTCCAGAGCGGCAGCAGCACGGCGCGCACGGATTCGCCGATCGCCTTGCCATCCTTCGGCATGGCGAGATCGCCGCCGGAGAGAAGCGGCGACGACACCATGTACCAGCGGAGCGCATCAGCGCCGTAGTCGTTAAAGACGGCAACGGGATCGGGATAATTCTTCAACCTCTTGGAGAGCTTCTGCTTGTTCTCGTCGAGCACGACGCCGTGGCAGATGGCGCGGCGGAACGGCGCCTTGTCGAAGAGCGCCGTCGCCATCACCATCAGCGTGTAGAACCAGCCGCGTGTCTGCCCGACGTACTCGACGATGAAATCGCCGGGGAAGTGGCTGTCGAACCACTCCTTGTTCTCGAACGGATAGTGGACCTGGCAGAACGGCATGGAGCCGGACTCGAACCAGCAATCGAGCACATCCGGCACGCGGCGCATGGTCGATTTGCCGGTCGGGTCGTCCGGGTTCGGCCGCGTCAGGTCGTCGACGTAGGGGCGGTGCAGATCCTTGGGGCGCACGCCGAAATCGCGCTCGATCTCGTCGAGCGAACCGTAGCAATCGATGCGCGGATACGCCGGATCATCCGACTTCCACACCGGGATCGGCGCGCCCCAGTAGCGGTTGCGGCCAATGTTCCAATCGCGCGCGTTGGCGAGCCAATTGCCGAAGATGCCGTCCTTCACATGCGCCGGCATCCAGTCGATGTTCTGGTTGAGCTCGACCATACGGTCGCGAAACTTGGTGACCTGCACGTACCAGGACGGCATCGCCTTGTAGATCAGCGGCTGATCCGTGCGCCAGCAATGCGGATAGTTGTGATCGTAGGTCTCGTGGCGGATGACGACGCCGGCCTGCGCCTTGAGATCGCGGATGATGTCCTTGTTGGCGACGAAAACGTTCTTGCCCTGATAGGGCGGCGTCAGCTCGGTGAAGTTCCCTTCGAGGTCGACCGGATCGACGAGGGGCAGTTTCTCCTTCAGCGAAACGTTCAAGTCGTCTTCACCGAAGGCCGGCGCCATGTGCACAACGCCGGTCCCCTCGCCCATCTCGATGAAATCGCCGGGGACAACGCGGAACGCCCCTTCCCGCTTGCGATCAGCGAAGAACGGAAAGAGCGGCTCGTAGGTGCGGCCGACGAGATCGCTGCCCTTGAGCGTGGCGACAAGCTTGTAGTCGGCCAGTTCGGCCGCGTAGTGCTCACGCGACGTGTCGGCGAAAATGAGGCGGGCGCCGCCCTTCTCCAGCACCGCGTAGTCAGCATCCGGCGCAACGGCGAGCGCCATGTTGGAGGGAAGCGTCCACGGCGTCGTCGTCCACGCGACGAGACGCGTCTCCGGTTCACCGGACTTCGCGTCGAGCAGGAAGCCGATAGTCAGCGCCGGGTCCTGGCGCATGCGATAGGAATCGTCGAGGCGCGTCTCGAAATTGGAGAGCGGCGTCTGCGCCGCCCATGAATAGGGGACGACCCGGAAGCCTTCGTACACCAGCCCCTTGTCCCAGAGCTGTTTGAACGCACACATGGTCGATTCCATGTAGGTGAGGTCCATGGTGCGATAGTCGTTGTCGAAGTCGACCCAGCGCGCCGAGCGGTTGACGTAGTATTCCCAGTCCTTGCGGAACTGCATCACCGACGTGCGGCAGTGCTCGTTGAAGCGGGCCACGCCGTATTTAACGATGTCGCGGCGGCCGGAGAGTTTCAGCTCCTGCTCGGAGTGAAGCTCCGCCGGCAAGCCGTGGCAGTCCCAGCCGAAACGGCGCTCGACCATCTTGCCGCGCATGGTCTGGTAGCGCGGGACGAGGTCCTTCACGAAGCCGGTGACGATGTGCCCGTAGTGGGGGAGCCCGTTGGCGAAGGGCGGGCCGTCATAGAAGACGAACTCCGGTGCCTTCTCATCGCGCCGCCGGTCGATCGACCGTTGGAACGTCTTCTCCGTCTCCCAACGCGCCAGCACTGCATCCTCGAGCTTCGGGAAGCTCGGCGAAGGGTCGGCCGGCGGGTAGACGGTGGGCTTGACGGTTTCGTTCATCGGACCTACTGCGAACGGGCGGGATTGGGCCGGATCGATACAGATATCGGCGGCGTCGCGCCACTCTTAAAGCTGGCGAAACCGCCGGTCTGCCCTGCGACAATAAGACAAGCTTGCATATAATGAGCATCCTCATTATATCGCACGGCATGAATAATCACCCTCCCGCCAAGGGCGTCGGCCTCGTCATCCATGACGTCGCCCGGCTGCTCCGCCGCCGCATCGATCAACGCGCCCAGGCCGTTGGCCTGACCAGCGCCCAGTGGCGCGTGCTTTCGGTCGTTGCGCGCGCCGAATTCCGCAACGAGGAGCCGCCCAACCAGGCTGCCATCGCCGAGCAGATGGACCTCGAGCCGATCACGCTCTCCCGGCTGATCGACCGCATGGAAGCCGCCGGTTTGATCGAACGCCGCGCCGACCCTGACGACCGGCGCGCCTATCGCCTCTACCTTCAGGAAGCCGCGCGACCCCTGG
>JAYTZZ010000153.1:0-20028 GCA_043741595.1 Hyphomicrobiales bacterium
GCGACCAGCACCGGCACCAGCAGCGCCGAGACCTGCAGGAAGGTGGAGATCGCCTGACCATTGGCAGTGACGAGGTCGAATTGGCGGAGCGCCTGCGAAAGCCAGACCATGGCGCCGAGCGCGATGAAGGTCAGCACGGTCGCGCTGACGATCTTACGGAGGATGTAACGCTCGATGAGCTTCATGCGGGCCCTGGTGCGACGCAGGCGAGGGGCAAGCCGGCGTCGGGTCGATTATGGGCGGCGATGGCTGCGCCGCGCAACTGCTTGCCAATCGGCGCTTTGCCACGTTATCTGGCCGCCGCGCGTCGCCGCGGTTTGCGACGATCTCCGGAATGCTCCCCTCCAACGACAAGCGGCTAACCGATGACCGATTTTGCCAAGATTTCCTTCGCCAAGGCCGGCCGCAAACCCGCGGGCACGGTCGCCATTCTCGTCGGCGAGGACCTCACCCTCGGCCCGCAGGCCAAGACTCTCGGCGTCGAGAAACTCGTCAAGCGCGCTGCGGAAACGGCCGACTTCAAGGGTAAGGCGAAAACGAGTCTCGACCTCATTGCCCCGGCAGACGCCGCCTTCGAGCGCCTCGTGCTCGTCGGCACCGGCAAGGCGTCCGAAATCGGCGACAACGACTGGGTCCATATCGGTGGACTGACGATGGGTGCGCTAGGCAAGGCAAAGAAAGCGACCGTGCTCTTCGAGCGGCCCGACGGCAAGACGCCGAAGGCCGCCGCCGCTGATTTTGCTCTCGGCATGAAGCTCCGCGCTTACAAATTCGACAACTACAAGATCGACAAGGAAGACGCGCCGAAACGGAAAGACGCTTCCGACATCACTATCGCCGTGGCGGATTTGCTCGCGGCAACCGCGTCCTGGAAGACGGCGGGCGCCGTTGCCGAGGGCGTGATACTCGCGCGCGACCTGGTCAACGAGCCCGCGAACGTGCTTGGGCCGGTCGAATTCGCCGATCGGGTGAAGCTTCTGAAGAAGGTCGGCGTCGAGATCGAGGTGCTGACCGAAACGCAGATGAAGAAGCTCGGCATGCGGGCTCTTCTCGGCGTCGCGCAGGGTTCGCCCCGTCCCCCGCGCTTGGTCATCATGCGCTGGAACGGTGGCAAGGCGAAGGACAAGCCCGTAGCTTTCGTCGGCAAGGGCGTCGTCTTCGACAGCGGCGGCATCTCGATCAAACCGGCCGGCGGCATGGAAGACATGAAGGGCGACATGGCCGGAGCCGCCGCCGTCACCGGGCTGCTCTACGCGCTCGGCGCGCGGAAGGCGAAGGTGAACGCGGTTGGCGTCCTCGGCATCGTCGAGAACATGGCCGACGGCAACGCCCAGCGGCCGGGCGACATCGTCACCGCGATGACCGGGCGCACGATCGAGATCATAAATACCGACGCGGAAGGGCGGCTCGTTCTGGCCGACGCCGTCGCTTACACGGAGGACCGGTTCAAGCCGAAATTCATCATCGACCTCGCGACGCTGACGGGCGCTATCATCGTCGCTCTCGGCCACTTGCAAGCAGGGATGTTCGCGACCGACGACAAGCTGGCCAACGCGCTTTCCGCGGCTGGCATAGCGACCGGCGAGCTGGTCTGGCGCATGCCGCTCGGCAAGGACTACGACAAGCTGATCGACTCCAAATTCGCTGATGTGAAGAACGCCGCCGGGCGGGATGGTGGCTCGATCACTGCAGCGCATTTCATCAAGCGCTTCGTCAAAGACACGCCCTGGGTCCACCTCGACATCGCCGGGACGGCGATGGGTTCCCCGCAGACCGACGTCAACCGCTCGTGGGCTTCGGGCTGGGGCGTGCGGCTGCTCGACCGGCTGGTGGCGGACAACTACGAGGGCTAGGTTCGGGCGATGACCGAGGTTCTGTTCTACCATCTGCAGAATCAGCCGCTGGAGCAGGTGCTGCCGGGCCTTCTGGAAAAGTGCCTGGAACGGAATTGGCGGGCGGTGGTACAACTCGGGTCGGAAGAGCGGCGCGACGCGCTCGACGCGCACCTGTGGACCTATCGCGAGGAGGGGTTCCTGCCGCACGGCACGGCGAAGGACGGGCACGCCGCGGCGCAGCCAGTGTGGCTTACTGCCGCCGACGACAATCCGAATGGGGCCAAGGTACGCTTTCTGGCCGACGGTGCTGAGGCGGCTAACTATTCCGACTACGAGCGTATCGTTGTGCTCTTTGACGGCAATGATCCCGACGCGCTTGAGCGCGCCCGGGCGTCATGGGCCGACACCAAGGCCGCGGGCCACGACGCCACCTATTGGCAACAATCAGAGCGCGGGCGCTGGGAGAAGAAAGCCTAGCGCGATCAATTGCTTACTCCGCGGCCGCCGCTGCTTCCGCATCGCTGCTGGCGGCAAGCCACTTTTCCTCCGCCGCGGCCAGTTTTCGTACCGTATCGGCGCGTTCCTTAGCCAGGAAAGCAATGTCGAGCGGACGCTGATAGAGTTTCGGGTCAACGAGCTTCTTGTCGAGATCGGCGATCTCCTTTTGTAAGCCGGCTATCGCAGTCTCTGCGTCCTTCACTTTCTTGCGGAGCGGGGCGCTGTCCTCCCGCTTTTTGGCCGAGGCCCGGCGGCGGTCCTGATTGCCGCCGGCGCTCGCTTTCGACGCCTGGCGGGAACCACGGCCGGAACGGCTCTCGAGGACGAGGGTCCGATAGTCGTTGAGATCGCCATCGAAAGCGTTGACCGTGCCATCGGCGACCAGCCAAAGCCGATCGACCGACGCTTCAAGCAGATGGCGGTCATGGCTGATGAGAATGACGGCGCCGGAATATTCGGCGAGCGCCATCACCAGTGCTTCGCGGCTGTCGATATCGAGGTGATTGGTGGGCTCGTCGAGGATCATCAGGTTCGGGCCGGTGAACGTCGCGATGCCGAGGAGCAAGCGCGCTTTCTCACCGCCGGAAAGATCGCGCGCCGGCGTATCCATCTTGGAACGGGTGAAGCCCATCGCTCCGGTCCGCGAGCGCACCTGCGCCTCGAAGGCCTCGGGCATCAGCGCGCGGACGTGATCGTAGGCTGAGGCCGCCGGGTTCAACTCGTCGAGCTGGTGCTGCGCGAAATAGGCGACCTCGAGACGGTGCAGGCGGCGGAACCGTCCATCCATGTGCTCCATGCGGCCGGCAAGGAGCTTGGCGAGCGTCGACTTGCCGTTGCCGTTCGAACCGAGGAGGCCAATCCGATCGTCGTCGTCGATGCGGAGGTTGAGCTTGCGGAGTACCGGGTGACCGGGAAAGTAGCCGACCGACGCATCCTCCATCTGGATGATCGGTGGGGCCATTGGCTTCGCCGGGTCGGGAAAGGAGAATGGCAGCATCGTATCGTCGGCGATCGCGGCGATCGGCTGCATGCGTTCCAGCATTTTGAGGCGCGACTGAGCTTGGCGTGCCTTCGATGCCTTGTAGCGGAAGCGATCGACGAACGCCTGCATGTGCTCGCGCTGCAGATCCTGCTTGCGCTTCGCCTTGAGTTGCAGCGCCTGTCGCTCGCGCCGCTGACGGTCGAACGAGTCGTAGCCGCCGCGATAGAGCGTGAGCTTGCCCTGATCGAGATGGACGATGGTGTCAACGGCGCGATTGAGGAGATCACGGTCGTGGCTAATGATCACGATCGTGTGCGGATAACGCGCGACGAAATTTTCGAGCCACACCGTGCCCTCGAGATCGAGATAGTTGGTGGGCTCGTCGAGCAGGAGGATGTCCGGCTCGGTGAAGAGCGTGGCGGCGAGCGCAACGCGCATGCGCCATCCACCGGAAAGGGCGGAGCAGGGACCGTTCTGCGTGGCCTCGTCGAAGCCGAGGCCGGCGAGGATCGCCGCGGCGCGCGCTTCCGCCGAATGGGCGTCGATGTCGACGAGGCGGGCATGCACTTCGGCGATGCGGTCGGGATCGTGCGCGGTCTCCGCCTCGGCGTTGAGCGCGGCGAGCTCGAGGTTGGCGGCGAGCACGACCTCAAGCAGGGTTTCCGGTCCACCTGGCGCTTCCTGCGCGACCTGGCCGATACGGGAATTCTTCGGGCGGCTCACCGCCCCGGTTTCCGGGCCGATTTCCCCGGCGATGAGGCGGAAAAGCGTCGTCTTGCCAGCGCCGTTCTTGCCGACGAGCCCGACCTTCGCCCCCGCCGGCAAGGCGACGGTGGCGTGATCGATCAGCAGGCGCTCGCCGATCCGGTAGCTGAGGTCGTTGATATGTAACATGGCGGCGGGTTGTGCCGCGAAGGAGCGGGGAGGGCAAGGGGCGGCTGGTCTCAGCCTTTCCCCCACCTCAACACCGCCATCAGTGCGCCGCCGGCGATGAGGCCCCAGAAGGCGGCGCCAATCCCGAAGAACGAGACGCCGGACGCGGTGGTGACGAAGGTGACGACCGCGGGCAGCCGGTCCTCGTCGCGGGCGAGTGCTGACGACAGCGCGCCACCGAGGCTGCCGAGGAGGGCAAGGCCAGCGACCGCCTGGATGAGCAGCGGCGGTGAGGCAGTCACAAAGGCGGTGGCAAAGCTCGCGCCGAAGGCGAGCACAACATAGAACGCGCCGCACGCGACGGAGGCGATCCACCGGCGGGCGAGGTCGGGGTGGGCCTCCGGGCCGGCGCAGAGCGCCGCGGTGATCGCGGCGAGGTTGAGCGAGTGACCGCCGAAAAATGCGGTGGCGACGCTGCCGAGGCCGGTCCAGATGAAGATCGGCGCGACGGCGGGCTTGTAGCCGTTGACGGCGAGCACGGCGAGGCCGGGCACGTTTTGCGAGGCCATGGTGACGATGAAGAGCGGGATAGCGATGCCAACGAGCGCTTGCAGAGCGAATGTGGGCGCAACGAAAACGGGCTGCGGCAAGATGTGCGCGAGTGCGCCCGGCGGCATCGGCGTGGATATCACAACGATGACCGCGGTGACGATGACCGCGATCGGCACGGCATAGGCGCGAGCGAAGCGAAGGGCGAGAGCCCAGGCAACGATGATGGGTAGCGCCTGCATCGGCACCGCGCCAACCGCTCGCACGGGCGCAAGGCAAAGTTCGAGCAACACGCCTGCCAGCATCGCGCCGGCGAGCGATAGCGGGATCGCCTCGACCGCGCGGCCGAACGGTCGCCAGACGCCTGCAACGATGATGAGCACCGCTGCAACCAGAAAAGCGCCGACGGCGACGGAGTAACCGCCAGCGGGCGCGCCGGTGGCGATGAGGAGCGCGGCGCCGGGTGTCGACCAGGCGATGGTGATCGGCATGCGCGTCACGACTCCGAAGCCGACGCCGAGGACGACCATGCCGATGCTGATGGCGAACAACCCGGAGGCGGCTTCCGAGGGCGTCGCGCCGACAGCGGTGAAGCCGGCAAGCACGATCGCAACAGAACTGGCGAAGCCGACGATCGCTGCGAGGACGCCGGACGCAAGCGGCTGGATCAGCGAACCGGCAGGCAGGGAGGGTGGCGACATCGCGGGTCTCACGCAGCGGGACGCGTTTTCTGCCGTGTTCGCCGCGCCGGAGCAAGCTGGGCTCTAGGGCAACCGCGAATCGGCCGCTAAGCTAAGCCGGTTCACCTGCCGCTCAAAGGCTTCGTCCTGTCTCTCACCGTCACCCTGCTCGTTCTTCTCGCCGCGATTCTGCACGCGTTCTGGAACGCGCTCGTCAAATCGGCGGGCGCCGACAGGCTCTCGATGATGGCCTTCCTGTCGGGGAGCGCCAGCCTGATGATGTTGCCGCTCTTGGCCTTCACACCCGTGCCAAGCTGGGAGGTGTGGAAGTTCATCGCGGCGTCGCTGATCCTCCAGACCGGTTACAAGGTATTCCTCGTTGGGGCGTACACCCACGGCGATTTCGGGCAGGTCTATCCTCTAGCGCGCGGCCTGGCCCCGGCGATCGTAACCGTCGTCGGCTTTCTCTTCCTCGGCGAACTCCTGCCGCCGCTCGCGACGGTCGGCATCGCGGTCATCCTCGCCGGAATTCTTAGCCTGGCCTGGCGTCCGCACACCGAGACAACGCGCCCGCACAATACCCGGGCGATCCTCTACGCGGTCGGCACGTCCCTCTGCATCGCGGCGTACACCGTGAACGACGGTCTGGGCGGGCGCATTGCCGAGAGCCCCGGCGACTACGTCATCTGGCTCTTCGCGCTCGACGGGATATCGATTGTCGTGATCGCGCTTTGGCGGCGCGGCACAGTCCTGCTGCGGCCACAGCGCGCGTGGGCCTACGGTGTCGGCGGCGGCGCTGCCTCCATCGCAGCGTATTGGATCGTAATCTGGGCGATGTCGATCGCGCCGCTCGGACCGGTCTCCGCGCTACGCGAGACCAGCGTAGTCTTCGGCGCGCTGATCTCGGGGTTCATCCTGAAGGAAGGCCTCGGCTGGCGCGCGTTCGTCTCAACGGTTGCAGTGGCAGTGGGCGTGATCCTGCTGAAGCTGTAGCTATCCGCAGATGCCAAGCTGAACGCAATAGTCCTGCATGGCGGCGTCGATCTCGATGTTTATCTCGTCGATGCGCTGCTGGTAGGCCGCGCCGATACAGGCGGCGTCGGCTCCGCAGGTGCCGCGGTTGATCAGGAACTCGCGCTGCTCGTCCTGTGCCGCGCCGCGCGAGCCCATAAGCATCGGCAGCTTCATGCGCACCCCGAACAGCGCCGCCATCTTCACATCGAGTTCGGAGAGCGAGCGGTTGGCGCAGATGGCTTTCTCGTCCGGCGTCTTGGCCTTGGTGCAATTGAAGCTGGCAGCCTCCGCGGCGCCGCTGAGGGCGATGCACGCTACCGCGATCGCCGCAGTAGTGATGTGTCTTGCGGGCATGGCTCTCTCCTCAAGTTTGCCAGTATGGACGGAAAATGGTGACCGCACGAGGCTTCGAGGCGTGGGGCTCTCGCGGCACTGCAGCAGAGACCGCCGTTCCAGTTCGATCAAAATCCACTACACTGCAGCTTCCGGATGAGGGAGGGGACGATGAAACGGCTTCAATCGAAGGCTCTGTTTGCGTTTGCGGTGGCGACGGTCCTGTTCGCAGCGTCTCCGGCTTCCGCCGCGACATGGGCGTGCACCGCGAAAAACGCGAGCAGCGTGAGCTATACGGCGTCGGCCATCGGGGTCTTCAGCCTGGTTGTCCGCGACCGGGCGCGCGCAAAGGCGCTCGCGGCATGTCGCGCCAAGAGTGTCGTTCCGGCGAGCTGTTACGTCGTGAGTTGCACGAAGACGGGCTAGCGGCCCTTGCCTTCAGGTATGCGACGCCGACGCTTGCGCGCTAGCGACGGCGGCGATCCGCGAAGATGATGCCCATGGCCGGCACACCACCACCGGTCGGTCCATGCACCGGCTGGCTGCCGGCGGTTGGCTGCTCGATACGCCCGGAATGCGGGAACTGCGCCTCGCCGACGCAGCGGAGGGGGTTGCCGATGTGTTTGCCGACATCGCCGCGCTCGCCGCGACCTGCCGCTTCACCGACTGCCGGCACGAAACCGAACCCGATTGCGCCGTCCGCGCGGCGATCGACAGCA
Organism: Hyphomicrobiales bacterium; assembly: GCA_043741595.1. Classification (GTDB taxonomy): domain Bacteria; phylum Pseudomonadota; class Alphaproteobacteria; order Rhizobiales; family Kaistiaceae; genus DASZQY01. The sequence goes on from JAYTZZ010000153.1 coordinate 7,484, forward strand.
AGGAACTCGATCCCGCGCGCCTTGTCCGCTTCCGCAAGCTGGCCCGGGAGGAGGCTCGGAGCACTGAGTCGCCGTACGAGCGGCGAGCACGGGTGCGCACGTTCGGGAAGATGGTCAAGTCGATCATGAAGGACAAGCGGGGAGGGTGAACCTCGAGGCCCGGAAGGAAAGGGTGGGGGCGATCCTCACCTTCCGGAACCAAATCGAGCTACGCCTTCAGCGCGTCACTGCAGAAAGCGAGTGTCTGTTCGCCGACGCCGGCTGAGGCGCCGTTCTTCGTGTAGTTGACGCAAGCCGTTTCAACGGCGCGGCGGGCGTCGGGTGCGAGCGACGACAGGAAGCTGTGCACGCCGGTAGGCGTCAGCGTCACGGAGCTGATATCGACCCCGAGATCGTCGACGCCGGGATTGTTGTTCGCGAAGGCTGGCGCGAGGGCGAACGACATGGACGCGGCAGCGAGCGCTGCCGCCATGATAAGACGACGCATTGGTGTATTCCTTCCAAATTGCGACGGTGAGCTCCAGGGAGGGAAGTCGGCCGTCGCCTGTCGTGCGCGGTCCTGGCTCGTCGGGTCGCGGAAGGTATTGCACCAACCGCCGGCGGGTCACCGCTCACGACACACAGGCTAGACGCCGCAAAGGCTCAGCCCAAATTAAGGAAAAATAATTCGCGGCGCGCGTAGGCACCATGACTTTGCCACAAACAAAACGGCGCTGGCCCCCGACGATTTCACCCCAGACCTATGCCTGTTGCACGCTGAAAGATGAGCATGTCGAGCGACGGCATCGCCGCGTTCCCGGCAGTGATGGTTATCAGCGCGTGAGCCTGACCGCGGTGGTGGGTCTGGTGGTTGAAGAAATGCGCCAGCGCCGGGGCGAGTGGCTGCGTGATGTCGGTCGGGTTCACGATCGTGCGGTAGGTGAGGGGGCCAGCTAGCTCGCCTTCGCTGAGCCCCTCGATGTAGGCGATGATGCGCTCGTCCTCATCGCGCCTTTCAACCGCGAGGCTTCCGAGATCGTCGAACAGGATATCGTCGAGCTGCGTCTGCACCGGACCCTCGCCGGTGAACCGGCGCATCCAGACGCGATCGCCCACCAGGAGGTGGTTGAGCGTGCCGTGGAGAGACCCGAAGAACGCGCCACGATTCGCGCGGTAGTCCGCCTCAGCGAGTTTGGCGGCGGCCTCGAACAGGCGCTCGTTCGCCCAGCGGTTATACGCGGCGAACATGGAAAAATGCAGCTTCATGGGCCCTCCGTGGACGGGAAGATGCCTCCATCCGGCAGTTCGGCGCAAGACTTGCCGCCGTGCGATAATCGCGCCGCGAATCGAAACGCGGGGGATTCGAAATGGACGGAATGATCAAGAAATATCTTGCCGAGCTGATCGGCACGGCGGCGTTGGTACTCATCGGCTGTGGAGCAGTGGCGATCGGCGGCTATGGAGCGTCGCTGCCCATGGGCGTCCTGCCCATTGGTCTGGCGTTCGGTCTGGCGGTCACGGCGATGGCTTACGCCATCGGGCCGATCTCCGGCTGCCACATCAACCCGGCGGTGACCGTCGCGATGGTCGCGGCGGGACGCATGGAGGCGAAGGACGCCATTGGCTACGTCATCTCGCAACTCGTCGGCGGTATCGTCGGCGCTCTGATTGTGCTCGTTATCGTCAAGGGCAGGGGCGGTGGATACGACGTAGCCACTCTGGGCCTCGGGCAGAACGGTTGGGGTCCCGGGTACCTCGGCGAATACAGCATGGTCGCCGCGATCATCACGGAGATCGTCGCGACATTTCTGTTCGCCGCCGTCATCCTCGGCGTGACGCAGGAAGCCGGCGGCATGGGGCGGCCAGCGGGCCTGATCATTGGCCTGACACTGTTCGCGCTCCACTTGCCGTTCATCATGGTGACCGGACTGTCGGTCAACCCGGCGCGCAGCCTTGGGCCCGCCGTCTTCGTCGGCGGCGTTGCGCTGACCCAGGTGTGGCTCTTCCTGGTGATGCCACTCGTCGGCGGCGCCATCGCCGGTTGGCTCTTCCGCGCCAAGGTTCTTTCGGCGGACTAGCACCGCGGCAGCGACAATCATGCGGGAGCCGAATTCGGCTCCCGTTTTTCCTGCCTCAGGCAGTCCGGAATGCCGAGGCGTCGATAGAGATTGCCCGCAACGCAGCATTAACCAACCGTTGTCGTACACCGGGTAGCTTTGGGCTCCACCGAGGGAGCCTCTCTGATGCCGTCGATAGGTAGCGCAGGTCGCGCGGCAGGGCGCGCGATTGCTGCTGAGCGGCTTTTACTTGGCACGTTTACGGCGGCGATATTCCTCAGCGCATTCTTGCTGTTCGCCGTGCAGCCGATGTTCGCCAAGATGATACTCCCCCGACTCGGCGGATCGCCGGCGGTGTGGTCGGTGGCGATGGTATTCTTCCAGGGGATGTTGCTCACGGGCTACGCCTACGCCCATTGTCTGACCCGGTATTTGGGTGTCCGCCGTGCGACCACGATCCATCTCGCGGTCCTGACCATAGCGGTTTTCGCTATGCCGATCGCGGTCGCCAAAGGCTGGCACAATCCCCCCGAGACGGGACAGGCGTTTTGGCTGATCGGATTGTTCGCGGCGTCCGTGGGTCTGCCGTTCTTTGCGGTCGCCGGCAACGGGCCGCTGCTCCAGGCGTGGTTCGCGCGGACCGGACACGCGCAAGCCAAGGATCCCTACTTCCTGTATGGCGCCAGCAACATCGGCAGTTTCGCAGCTCTTCTGCTCTACCCGTTTTTGTTCGAGCCCGCGTTCACGCTCGCGGACCAAAGCGTACTGTGGACGGCAGGCTTTCTTGCGCTGGTCGTCGCCATCGGCGCTGCCGCGATCCTGACGCTGAGAACGGTTTCCGATCACGACGCTGACCGAACGACGTCAGCGACGTCAGCCGCGCCAGCTCTTGCAACAATCCTCAAATGGATCGGCCTTGCGTTCGTGCCGTCCGCGCTCCTGGTTGCGGTGACGGCGCACATCTCCACCGACATCGCCGCAATCCCCCTGCTGTGGATCGTGCCGCTGGCGCTCTATCTCGTGACGTTCGTCATCGCCTTCCAGCGGAAGCCGATCATACCGCACCGCCTCGTGCTGAAGGTCGTGCCGCTCCTGATCGCGCCGCTCACGATTTCTGCGTTCAGAGGTGGCCTGTCGCAGTATCTTTTGGCTGGTCTCGGTCTGCACCTTGGATTCTTCTTCTTCGCCGCTCTTGCCTGTCACGGCGAGCTGGTGCGCCGGCGACCGGACGCTTCACATCTCACGGCATTCTACTTGTCGATGTCGTTCGGGGGTGTGCTCGGCGGAATCTTCTCGGGACTGCTCGCGCCCGCAATCTTCTCGTCGGTCCTCGAATATCCGATTCTAATAGTCGTGGTGCTCGTCTGCCTTCCCGCCTTTTGGACCGTAGCGCCGCGAGTGCTGGCACGCGACCTCGCCATCGGGGCGGCCATCACCGCGGTCCTCATCGCCCCCGCTGTTCTGGGTCTTGCTCCGACCAGCGCCTACGGCTTGATAAGCTTGCTGGTTCTCCTTTCTGGTATTGGCGCGATCGTGCTCACGCGGGCAGCGCCGGCGATGCATCTCGCCGTCGTGGTCGGTCTCATCGCTCTCAGTGCCGCCTACCAGCCTCAGGCCGGCCAAACGGAGACGCGCCGTTCTTTCTTCGGCGTCCACAAAATCATCGAAACGCTCGACGGCAGGTTCCGCCTGCTAGCGCACGGCACGACCGTGCACGGCGCCGAGCGTGTCCGCAATGACGATGGCGCGCCATATTCCGGACCGCCGATGCCGGCCGCTTACTACTACGCCGGCGGTGCGCTCGCCGACGGCGTAGCGGCCATACGCGACGCGCGTGGCCCACTCGCCCACGTCGCCGTCGTCGGACTGGGGACGGGCAGCATCGCCTGCCAGCGGCAACCCGGCGAGGATTGGCGATTTTATGAGATCGACCGGGCCGTGGTGCAGATCGCGAGCGACGCGACCAAGTTCCGCTTTCTGGCGAGTTGCGCTCCACAGGCTCCGATTGTTGTCGGCGACGCCCGATTGACACTTGCAGACGTGGCCGCGGGAACGTTCGATCTGATTATTCTCGATGCGTTCTCGTCCGACACCGTGCCGGTGCATCTTCTGACTCGCGAGGCAATCGCCGGATATTTCACACGACTCGCGCCTGGCGGCGTGCTGCTCTTCCACATCTCCAATCGCTACATGGACCTCGCTCCGATCGTCGCCAACGCAGCGGTGGCGAACGGGCTTGTCATGCGCATCGGAGAGAGTCATCCCGACGCTGCCGGCGCGGCGGAGTACCGCTTGCCCTCGATTGTCGCCGCGGTAGCCAGACAGGCGGGCGATCTCGGTCGCCTTGAAACGGACGGCGGCATGTGGCGCGCGCAAAATACCGACCCGTCGCTACGCACGTGGACGGACGACTACTCCAACGTCCTTGGCGCCATATTGCGCGGACCGCCGAAGATCAGCGGCTAGGCAAGCGGGTCATGCCGCGCCGACCCTCGTCCGATCTTGTCGGGCCGAGGTGCCCCGGCTATACAGCCCGCCACTTCTCAAGCGGGATAAGCACACATGGCCGTCGAGCGCACGTTCTCCATGATCAAGCCGGATGCGACCAAGCGCAACCTGACCGGCAAGATCAACGCCAAACTGGAAGAGGCCGGGCTGCGCATCGTCGCGCAGAAGCGGGTGTGGATGAGCCGCAAGCAGGCGGAAGGCTTTTACGCGGTCCACAAGGCGCGCCCGTTCTTCGGTGAACTTGTGGAAACCATGACATCGGGCCCGACGATCGTTCAGGTCCTGGAGGGTGAGAATGCCATCCTCAAGAACCGCGAAGTTATGGGCGCAACAGACCCGGCGAAGGCGGCGGCCGGCACGATCCGCAAGGAGTTCGCCAATAATATCGGGGAAAACTCCGTGCACGGTTCCGACGCCGCCGAGACTGCGCGCGAGGAAATCGCCTACTGGTTCGCCGGAATCGAGATAGTCGACTAGCGCAGCGGCGTTTTTCCTCCACGAAGTTTGACAAACGATTGCCACAGTCGGCGATGAGCTTCCCTCTTGCGGCAGAGTAATGCGTAGGGGGTCGGCCATGAGCGCCAGCTTCAGTGTTGTCGGACGTGCGCAACTTGCAGGTTACGCGGGCACCGCGTCCGGAATACTGCGCAGTCGGATTCATCCCCTGGTGCCCATTGCAGCGATTGATGTGCTCGCCGTGGCGGTCGCGCTGGGTGCCATGAACCTCGTCGGTACGATAGTTGGCGGCCAGCGCGAGAATCCCTTCCTTACGGCCATCGACCGAACGAAAGACGATTTCACTACGTTCGCGGTGAAGGCGCCTATGCCGGCCCCGGTGGTGGCGAAAGTCGCGCCCGCCGTGGCCGAGGATTTGGCCGCTGTCCCGGACGCGGAACTGCTGTTCGCGCCGCCCGTGTTCATCGGTGGCCCGTTCGAGGCCGGCCAAGGTGACACCGTGCGCTTCATTTCGCCGGCGGACGTTGCCGCGACGAACGCGAATGAGCCCACGACAAATGAAGGGTCAGAGCCAACGGATGTTGCGGTGGTCAAAGAGCCGGTGTTGCCCGATTCGACAGTGAACGATTCGCCTTCGCCTCCGGTGGCGAAGATTCTCAGCATAGCCGGCCGCGGCCAGGAGAGAGCCTTGAAGCTGGCCAATCAGGCGGTCGTCGCTCCCGTCGTCAAAGTCGTCGACGATGTCCTCCCGTTGAAGAAAAATTCCAGCGCAAGCGCCGGGGCGACGGCAAGGGCAAGCGTCAATCTCGATGCCCCGGTTGCTCCTGTCACCGCCACGGTAAACGCCGCCGCGCCAGTTGTTGCGAGCGCAGTTGCCACGCCGGTCGAAACCGTTGCAGGACCCGTCCAACAGGTGGTGCAATCGATCACTCAGCCGGTGACGCAGGTTGTCGGAGGGTTACTGAATTAACGCGCGTGGGGCCGTCTCGAAATGGCCCCACTATCGCCTCGAAATCTGACCACCACCGCCCAAGTCAGCTCCCAGACTCTCCTCGTCCTGATTCTGTAGGAGGAGATTCGTGATGAACGCCAATTTGAACATCAGGGAACGGATGGAAGTTGTCGGTTCCGACGGCGCGCATGTCGGTACCGTCCATCATCTCGATGGCAACGCTCGCATCAAGCTCACCCGCGACGATTCGTTCGACGGCAAGCATCACTTCATTCCCACCGATTGGGTCGACCACGTCGACAAGACCGTCCACCTGAACGTGCCAGCCGACGAGGCTATCGGCACATTCCAATAAGCGGCATGTAACGAGTAGGCCGTTTAGGTGTTGAGGGGTCGCGCTCGCGCGGCCCCTCATGCTTTCCAGCGGTCCGCGGCTTTGTCATCGTCCGTACGCGACGCTACCCAATCACCGCTGCCGGTGGCGGCGTGTTCCTTCTTCCAGAAGGGCGCGCGGGTTTTCAGGTAGTCCATCAGGAAGTTCGCGGCGGCGAACGCCGCCTCGCGATGGCTTGAGCCGGTCACGACCAGCACGATGTCGTCACCGACCGCGATGCGGCCCGTGCGGTGGATGACGGTGATGCCGGCAAGCGGCCAACGCCCGGCGGCCTCCGCGGCGATGCGCCCGATCTCAGCCTCCGCCATGCCCGGGTAGTGCTCAAGTTCCAGCGCGGCAAGGCGGCCGCCTTCGTCGCGGCAAATACCCGAGAATGTGACGATCGCGCCGACGCCCGGAAGCTGCCTCAGGCTGGCGATTTCTGCGGCCACGTCGTAGGGCGTCGCTTGGACCCGAATGGTGACCGCAGTCATGGCTAGCCGCCGGTCATGGGCGGGAACAGCGCCACCTCGCTGGCACCGGCCAGCGATGTTTCGCGACCGACGTGGACGCGATCGATCGCGACGCGAATGGCCCGCGGTTCGGAAAGTGCGTGTTCGTATTCTGGGCCACGTGCGCGCAGCCAGTCGAGCAGATCGCCGGCGGTGGCGACATTCGACGGGAGCTCGATCTCCTCGTCGCGGCGGCCGATGCGCTCGCGCACCCAGGCGAAGTAGACGAGTTTCACTCCTCCTCCTCCATCAGGTGACGCACGCCGGCGCGGAAATAGTCGTAGCCGGTGTAGACGGTGATGAGGGCCGAGACCCAGAGCAGCAGCAGGCCGACGTAGGTGAAGAGGCCAAGATCGCCGAAGTAGTATTTCGCGAGCTTGTCGCCTGCCGGCCCGATGAGCAGGAAGCCAATCGCTACCATCTGCATCGTGGTCTTGTATTTGGCGAGCCGGGTCACCGGCACACGAACGTTCTTGAGGCCGGCAAGAAACTCGCGGAGGCCCGAAACCGAAATCTCGCGGATGAGAATGATGATCGCCGCGATCAGCGACCAGCTGCCGATCGTCCCGTCCCAGACGAGCAGCATCAGCGCAGTCGCGACGAGGATCTTGTCGGCAATCGGATCGAGCATGCGGCCGATTGCCGATTGCTGCTTCCACGCCCGTGCCAGATAGCCGTCGAAAAAGTCGCTGACGCTGGCAGCGATGAACACAGCGAAGCTGAACCAGCGACTGGTGTTGGTCTCGAGGTAGAAGCAGAAGACGAGCGCGGGCACGGCAAGGATCCGGCCGTAGGTCAGCAGATTCGGCAGCGATAGCGCCTGCGAAGGGTCGGACTTCACCGGCGTCGGTCTCGGCGCATTGTATGCTTGGCTATCGTCCATGGACGCCATCCTACCTTCACGGCCGGTCGGTGGCGACCCTACGGTTAGCGCGGCTACTCGGCATTCTCATGAAAGTGGCCGTGGATCGCGCGGGCCATCTCATCGGAAATGCCCGGAACCGCTCGCAAATCGGCGATGTCGGCGCGGCTGACCGCCTTGGCGGTGCCGAAATGGCTCAGCAGCGCGCGCTTCCGTGTAGGGCCGATGCCGGCGATCTCGTCGAGTGGGTTGCGGGCGATATCGGATTTCCGTCGCGCCCGGTGCGAGCCGATCGCGAATCGATGCGCTTCGTCGCGAAGGCGCTGGATGAAGTAGAGGACAGGATCGCGCGGCGGTAGCATGAACGGCTCGCGCCCGGCCATGTAGAAGGTCTCGCGGCCTGCGTCGCGGTCGGGGGCCTTGGCGACGCCGACAAGTGGCAGGTCGGAGATGCCGAGTTCCGCGAGGGTCTCGGTGACGGCGGCAAGCTGCCCGCGTCCCCCATCGATCAAGACGAGATCGGGCCACGGCCCGATTGTTTCGTCCTCAACGGAGGCCTGAGCCTCGCGCGGACCATTCTCGCGCATCAGGCGGGAGAACCGGCGGCCAAGGACTTCGCGCATCATGCCGTAGTCGTCGCCGGGCGTGAGGTCGGCCGAGCGGATATTGAATTTACGATACTGGCCTTTGGCGAAACCCTCCGGGCCAGACACGACCATGGCGCCGACGGCGTTGGTTCCCATGATGTGGCTGTTGTCGTAAATCTCGATCCGCCGTGGTTGTTCGGCGAGACCGAAACGTTCGGCGAGGCCGGCGGTAAGTGTCTGCTGGGTAGCCGAGACCGCCAGCTCGCGGCCAAGGGCATCGCGGGCGTTGGCAAGCGCGTGCGCGACGAGGTCCTTCTTCTCGCCGCGCTCCGGCACATTGACACTGACGCGGCGGCCCATTCGCTCGCTGAGCGCCTCTTCCAGAAGTGTGCGTTCCTCGATTTCGTGGGAGAGGAGGATGAGCTTCGGCGCCGGCTTGTCGTCGTAGAACTGGGCGAGGAACGCGCCCATTACCTCACCGGGCTCGAATGCCTTGTCGGCGCGCGGAAAGTAGGCGCGGTTGCCCCAGTTCTGGCCGGTGCGGAAGAAGAACACCTCGATGCAGGACTGCCCGCTTTCCTGATGGATAGCGAAGACATCGGCTTCATCGACGGTCTGGGGATTGATTCCCTGATGCGTCTGCACGTTGGAGAGCGAGGCGAGGCGGTCGCGGTAACGGGCGGCGGCCTCGAAATCGAGCCGCTCGGATGCCGTCGCCATGTCCCTCTGGATTTCTCCGCGCACGGCCTGACTGCGGCCGGAAAGGAAGTCGTTTGCCTCCTTCACCAGCTTGGCATAGGCGTCGAGGGCGATCTCGCCGGTGCACGGAGCCGAGCATCGCTTGATCTGGTGCAGGAGGCACGGGCGCGTGCGGCTCTCGAAGACGGAATCCGAGCATGAGCGCAGCAGGAACGCGCGCTCAAGCGCGTTGATGGTGCGCGCTACCGCGCCGGCGGAGGCGAAGGGGCCGAAGTAGCTGCCCTTGCGAGAGCGCGCGCCGCGATGCTTGGCGAGCTGCGGTGCCGGATGATCGCCGGTGATCAGGATGTAGGGGAACGACTTGTCGTCGCGAAGCAGCACGTTGTAGCGCGGGCGAAGGCGCTTGATAAGATTGGCTTCGAGCAGCAGCGCTTCCGTCTCTGTGCGGGTCGAGACGAATTCCATCGCCGCCGTCGCCTGAATGACGCGGTGGATGCGGCCCGGCTGGCCCGCGGGCCTTGCGTAGCTCGAGACGCGCTTCTTCAGGCTCCGCGCCTTGCCGACGTAGAGCACCACACCCTTCGCATCGATCATGCGGTAGACGCCGGGTCCGTTCGGCAGCCGCTTGACGATGTTAGCGATGACCTCCGGTCCGACTTTCGTCGGCGCGGATGCGGCATCTAATGAGGAGGGCGTCTCGTTCATGGCCAATATATAGCTAGCGCTGTCACAAACGGGGATATGTCAGCAGTCAGCCATCGCGGGGGCCGAGGTGCTGGCCGCCGTCGAGCGCGATGACCTGTCCGGTGATCGAGCGATTCTCAACGATGTAGCGCACAGTGCGTCCGAATTCGGCAAGATCCGGCCCGCGCTTCAGCGGCAGGGAGTCAAGCTGTTTGGCATAGCGTTCCGCCGTTTGATTGGCGCTGGGCAGCGCCGGTCCCGGCGCGATACCGTTGACGCGGACATTGGGGCCGAGCGCCAACGCCAGTGTCTCGGTGGCTGTGTGCAGGGCCGACTTGGTGAGCTGGTAGGAGAAATACGTCGGCGTCGGCCGCCAGATGCGCTGATCGAGCATATTGACGACATTGCCCTCGACGCCCGCCGGCACCTGGCGAGCAAAGGCTTCGGCGAGGAAAACCGGAGCGGCAAGATTGACGGTCATCTGCCGTTGCCACAGGTCGCGGTCGAGCGCGCTCACCGTATCCTTCTCGAAGATGGATGCGTTGTTGACCAGAAGCGTCAGTGGCCCCAGCGCCTTGGCCGCGTCGTTGACGATGCCTTCGATCGCCCCAAGATCAGCGAGGTCAGCCTGCACGCACGCGGCTTTGCCGCCGGCGAGGGCGATTTTCCGCTCGAGGTCCAAAGCTTCGGCGTGGGAATGGTGGCAGTGGATCGCGACAGCCCAGCCATGGGCGGCAAGGTCCTCCGCGATGGCGCGGCCGATGCGCCGAGCGCCGCCGGTAATGAGTGCTACGGGGAGGGATGATGCCATAACGATTTGTTAACCGTGTTTAACAGAGGCGCCGGAAGCGTGAACGCTCAGAACGCGAAGGAGTGGGCTCGCTCCGCCGTTAGTCCATTAAGGGTATCAAAGACATAACGCGCGCTTGTAGCCGCACAGCAACGCCATATTCGCTCATCGGATGGCCTTCCGATCGCCGTATTTTGTTAACGGTTACGCCTTATTGATCATCCTATATGGACGGTGAAGACCGGACGAATTTCGTCGCGAGCGGCGTTTGCTTCGGTAGGAATCGATCGACGAGGAGAGACCAAATGTTGCGTATCCGTACTCTTGGCGCGGGCTTGGGAGCAAGCTTGCTTACGGTCGTTGCCGGCGCCGGTGTGGCGCTTGCTGCCGACCTTCCGAATTACGAGCCACCCCCCGCCGCGGCCTATAGCCCGGCGCCAGCGTGGTCGTGGACTGGACCTTATGCCGGCTTGACCGGCGGCTACGCCTGGGGCACCGCCGCTCCCGGGACATCGAGCAGCGGCTGGGTAGGCGGCGCCTACCTCGGCTACAACCTGCAGACCAATCAGAACCTCGTCGTCGGCGTTGAAGGCGACGTCACCGCAACCAGCAAAGCCAGCAACCCGTGGAACGGCACCTTCCGCGGCCGCCTCGGCTACGCCTGGGACCGCTTCATGCTTTACGGGACCGCCGGTGTTGCGGTTGGCGGCGTGCACGATACCGGCACCCCCAGTTCGGCCACCAAGGTCGGCTGGACGGCCGGTGCCGGCCTCGAAGCCGCGATCACCGACAACGTGACCGGGCGTATCGAATACCGCCATACCGATCTCGGAACGCACGCCGGATCGTCCTATACGTCGAACGATGTCCTCGTGGGTGTCGGCTTCAAGTTCTAATTACTGCGTGAACTGTGTCCTTACCTGATCGAACTTCCTCCCAAATGCCCCGTCGTGGACCCCCACGGCGGGGCATTTGATTCTGGCGGCTAGCGGATAGGCGGGATCGAAACAGACGAGGCGTGGCACGTGTCGTCGTCCACCGCCAGACATCGGCGAAAGTCGAGATCCTTGGTGAAGCAGATGCGGACCTCAGTGAGCTGGTTGTCGCCACACTTGACCGCAATGCCATCGGTCGTGAGTTCCGGATTCGCCTTAGCGAACACCATCTCGATCGCGGTCGGGGACAACGACTGGCGACTGCCGGTTTTCGTGAACACTTCCGGGATAGCGACCTTCTCAGCCGCATCCTTCAGCAAGGCGAAGTAGTCGCCCTCATCCAGCCCAGAGCATAGGCCGTGCTTCCGCCACTCGTAGTGGGCAAGACTCGCGCCTGGCATGATCTCGGCAATCGCGTCGAGGGTGCTTTGCTTTAGCCCGCGCGGAAAGCTTGAAGCGCAATATTCCGGATAACCGGTTTCGTACTCGGGCCAGAAGCCGTGAACGAGGAATCCGTGTGAACTATCGCACTGCGCGGGATCGGGATTGTCCGCGGTCGCGCAGTACGTCGGCGTCCAGGTCAGCGAAAGGACGTAAAAGTCGAAATCGCCCGTACGGCCATCTGCAACCGCGGGCGACGTGAGCGCCACCAACGACGCGAACGCAACGCTCCGGGCGAAAGAGACTAGGGGCGAATGGAACGGCACCGCGCGTCGTAGACCCGCCACGGATCGTATCCGGGCAGGCAGGATTCGACATGCCAACCGATCGAGAACGTGCCGAGCTTCGGCCCCTCGATCAGGTAGACGACCTCGGACTTCCGTCCGTCGGTTAGCCATGCGGTCGCGCCGCAATAGCGGCGGTCGACGAGGCTCGGGCCGCCGGCCTTCAGCGCCACTTCGTGCTGGCCGTCGATACCCGTGATGCTGACACCGGATTGGATGACGTGCGCATCGTAGTACGCGAATTTCTCGGCAACCCGCGCGGTGACCGCCGGTTCGTCGCATGTCGGCAGGTAGCCGTGATGGCCATAGGGAACGACAACGTCGCTGCCGTAGTCCGCGGCGAATGCCGAACCGGTGAGTGCTGCGAGACACAGTACGCCGGTAAGGATGTGCCGCATGGCTGTTCTCCTGGAGATTCGTGTCTAG
>JAYTZZ010000154.1:0-3865 GCA_043741595.1 Hyphomicrobiales bacterium
GGTCGCCGCTTGGCACCGTGGTTCGAGAGGTATGGCCGCAAGATCGCCCCGGCCGATATCCACGCCCGCCTGTTTCAGCCTGGTGGCGAAGAACTCACTTCGCTCTTCGCCGATGCCACCGCGCTGGCAACAAACGTGCGCCGTGCAGGCGAGCCCGAGGCGAGGCCCCCTGCGCCCGTGCTGGCCATCGACCAGGGCGAGGAATTGTTCGCGTCCGAGAATGCAGCCGAAAGTGGGCGCTTCCTCGAGTTGCTCGCCCCGCTGTTGCGCGATCCACCGCGAGACGTCGATCCTTATGTTCTCCTCACCATCCGCGCCGACAGTGTCGAGGCGCTCCTGCAGCGCTGGCCGGCACTTGGACTGGAGGCGCCGGAGGTGCTCTATTTGCCGCCGCTGTCACCCGACGCCTATCGCGAGATCATCGTGCGGCCGGCGGAAGTGTTCTCGCAGCGGGTCCGACGTCTGTCGATCGAGCCGGAACTCGTGGCAACGCTTGCCCGCAATACAGGCGGGGCCGATGCGCTGCCTCTCCTCGCTTTTACACTGGAGCGGCTCTATGGCGAGGCGGGTATCGACGGCAATCTCACTCTCGCCCGCTACGAAGCCATGGGCGGCCTGGACGGCTCCATTGATAGGGCGCTCTCCGAGGCACGGCGCAAGGCCGGCGCTGCCGGAAGCGAAACGGCTTTGCAACGCCTTGTGGTTCCCGGCCTTGCCACCTGGGACCCGGTTGCCAATGCCGCCAAGCGCTTGGTCGCAAGCGAGGCTAAGCTGACGGGCGGTGACCGATCAGACCTCTCCCCTCTGGCCTCCGCTCTTGTCGATGCACGGCTGCTCACGCGCGGGCGCGAGACGATCGAGGTGGCGCACGAGGCGCTGCTACGGCGGCCACCGATTGCCGGCTGGCTCGACCAGCGCAAGGACGCGCTGAAATTACGTGATGACGTGTTGAAGGAAGCGGGCGAATGGGACGACGGGGGCAAGTCAGCGCGCGATCTCGTCCGCCGCGGTGAGCGGCTGCGAGTGGCACAAGAGCTGGCAAGAGAAGATACGTTCAAGGCCGAGCTAGCGCCGGCTGGCGGCTTTCTGGCGGCCTGCCAGCGAGAGGAGGACGATGCCCGCAAGGGTGCACGCCGGCGCCAGGCCGCGATTTATCTTCTCATGGCCGGTGTCATCGCTGCGCTCACCGGTATAATCTTCAAGGAGTTCCTGATCGGGCAATACGACTGGTTCGTGCGAACCGAACTGCTCTACGCGCGCACGCAAGTCTGGCCGTTCGAGCTCCGCGTGGACAAGGAACGCGCCCTGAAACCAGGGCAGACGTTCCGCGATTGCGCGGCCGAAGCCGACGTCTGTCAGGATATGGTGGTGCTCCCCAACGGCGAATACTGGATGGGGTCGCCTGATAACAAGGGCCGGACCAACGAGCATCCACGTCGCAAAGTCAAGGTCGCCTATCCTCTCGCCGTCGCGAAATTCACGGTGACGTGGGAGGCGTGGGACCGCTGCGTCGATCTGGGCGGTTGCTCCCGCGTTCCGAAGGACAACGACTATGGTCACGAGGGCTATCCGCTGATCAATGTTACATGGCAGGAGGCCAAGCAGTACGCGGATTGGCTCTCGCGCGTGACTGGCAAGCCCTACCGGCTATTGAGCGAGGCCGAGTGGGAATATGCTGCTCGCGGTGTCACCAGCGCCGAGGCCCCGCATACCGACTATCCATGGGGCGACGATACCGGTGATATCTGCAAGCACGCCAACCTTGCCGACGCCTCGTACGCTAAGAGATTTACGGGGCAGCATGTCGATTGCGATGACGGCTACGGAACGACCTCGCCGGTTGGCAAGTTCCCGCATAACGCTTTCGGCCTCTACGATATGCACGGCAATGTCTGGCAGTGGGTCGAGGACTGCATTAGCTCAGACCTCTCGAGCGCGCCCAACGACGGCTCGGCCTTTAAAGTGGCGTGCAAAGACGAAAAGTCTTCCCGCGTTCTGCGCGGCGGTTCGTGGAGCGTCAATCCCTACGTCCTCCGCTCGGCCGACCGCAGCAGCGTCCGACCCGTCAACCGCGACGACTATGTCGGCTTCCGTGTTGCCAGAACGCTCTTAACTCCTTGATCTTTAACTCCTTACGTCCTAAGTACTGCCGTTGCCACACACTCCACTTCCGATCCGCCGGAGGCGGGCCGGTTTTTTTTCGGTGAATATCCGGCGCGGTTGATCACCGAGCATGCCCCTAACCTGCGGACTCGCGTTAGGCTGCAACTATGACCGACAACGCTCGCCGCACAGGTCCCGCCGTGGAGGCCCACTTCCAACTCATCAACTGGTTGATGAAGACGGTCGAGCGCTTCCCGAAGTCACAGAAGTTTTTACTCGGCGACCGCATCCAGAAAACGGCGCTCGATGTGCTGGAGGCGCTGATCGAAGCGACCTATACGCGCGACCGCCGCGCCCATCTCGCCCGCGCCAATCTGGGCCTCGAAAAGCTGCGGTTCTTTTTCCGCATCGCCTTCGAGCAGCGCCACCTCGATGAGCGCCGCTACGAGCACGCTGCCCGCGCCATCGACGAGGTCGGCCGCTTGGTCGGTGGCTGGGCCAAGGCGCACGCCGCCAACGGGAGCCACCATCATGGCGAAACCCAAGCGCAAGCCCGATGATCTGTTCGGGCAGATCGCCTCCTTCAACGCGCTGAGGATCGCGTCGCGCAAGGCGGTCCTCGGCAAGCGCAAGAAGCCCGGCGCGAGCGCGTTCTTCTCCAATCTGGAACGCGAGTTGTTGCGGCTGGAACGCGAGTTGCGCGACGGCAGCTATCGCCCCGGACGTTACGTCGAAATCCTGATCAAGGAGCCCAAAGAGCGACGGGTGTCCGCGGCCCCGTTCCGCGACCGCATCGTGCATCACGCTTTGTGTGCCGTCATCTTCCCGCTGTTCGAGCCGGGCTTCATCGGCAACACGTTCGCGAACCGGACCGGCAAAGGCACGCACCGGGCGATCGAGACCTACGAGCGTTATCGCGACCGGCACGCCCACGTCCTGCGCTGTGATATCTATCGTTACTTTCCATCGATAGATCACGCGATCCTCAAGGCCGAGTTCCGTCGCAAGATCGCGTGCGAGCACACGCTGGCGCTGATGGACACGATCGTCGAAGGCTCGAACGCGCAGGAGCCGGTGGAACTGCATTTCCCCGGAGACGATCTGTTTTCGCCCTATCAGCGCCGACGTGGCCTGCCGATCGGCAATCTCACCAGCCAGTTCTTCGCCAATCTCTACCTCAACCGTTTCGACCATTGGGCGACGGAAGTGCTGCGGGCGCCTTACGTCCGGTACGTGGATGATTTCGCGCTGTTCCATGACGACGCGAACGTGCTGGCCGAATGGCGCAGCCGGATCGAGCGATACTTCGAAGGCCGCCGCCTCAAGCTGCATCCGCGCAAGACGGTTGTCCTGCCCACTGCCGAACCGTCCCAGTTCCTAGGCTTCGTGCTGCTGCCCGATGGCGGCCGGTGGCTGCCGGAAGACAACGTCGCCCGTTTCCGGGGCCGGTTGCGGGGATTGCGGGATCGCCAGCGCGCCGGAACCGTCACTCGGGCCGAGGTCGACGCCAAGATCGGCTCCTGGATTGCCCACGCCACCCACGCCGACACCATCCGCCTCCGCCGGGCGATCTTTCGGGGCACGAGGAATGAGCCGTGGCCGGGGGAGGATTGATGGGTTTCCAGATTGACCGGCGCTCGCTATGGTAATGCCCGATCGGCGGGAGAGACTGGGGCCAATGGCGGACGTCTTTATTTCCTATTCAAGGGCGCGCAGCGTCGAAGCTGCCGAGCTTGCCTCTGAGTTGGCCGATCTCGGCTAT
>JAYTZZ010000155.1:0-3862 GCA_043741595.1 Hyphomicrobiales bacterium
GCGGCGGCGACCAAATGGTTCGCCGAAGCCGCTCGCCTCGGCCACATCCCGGCGCAAGTCGAATACGCCATCCGCCTCTTCAACGGCATCGGCATCGCCGCGAATGAGACTGCCGCAGCTTCATGGTTCCAGCGCGCCGCCGAAGTCGGCGACGCCATTGCCCAGAACCGCCTCGCCCGGCTGCTCGCCACCGGCCGCGGTATCAAGGAAGATCATCTCGCCGCCGCCAAATGGCATCTGCTCGCCAAGCGCGCCGGCAAGAACGACGACTTCCTCGACCAGATGGTCGCCAGCCTCACCGACGATGAACGCCAGACCGCAGTCGCGGCGGCGCAGCGCTGGCCGGCCGACTGACCTCCGCGACTTGAACCGAAGTGTGAAGTGTGGTGGGAGAGGCCCCGCTCTCACACTCACTCACCCAACACAAATCGATCAGCCATGGCCCGTTCCGCCCTTCTCAACGTCATGGTTCAGGCGGCCCTCAAGGCCGGCCGCGGCCTCGCCCGCGATTTCGGCGAAGTCGAGAACCTGCAGGTGTCGCTGAAGGGCCCGGGCAACTTCGTCTCCGCCGCCGACCATCGCGCCGAGGAGACCCTCGTCCACGAACTACAGAAGGCGCGTCCGGGTTATTCTTTCCTCACCGAGGAAAGCGGCGTCATCGCCGGCACCGACACGACGAACCGCTGGATCGTCGACCCGCTCGACGGCACTACTAATTTCCTTCACGGCATCCCGCTCTTCGCCGTGTCTCTGGCGCTGGAACGCGAAGGCCAACTCGTCGCCGGTGTCATTTACAATCCGATCCTCAACGAGCTCTACGTCGCCGAGCGCGGACAGAGCGCCTTCCTCAACGACCGGCGCATGCGCGTCGCGGCGCGCAAGAATCTCGCCGACGCGGTAGTCGCCACTGGTACGCCGAATGTCGGCACCGACGGTCATGATGAATTCATCGCTGAACTTCGCACCCTCATGGTCAAGACCGCGGGTATCCGGAGGAACGGCTCTGCTGCAATGGATCTGGCATGGGTCGCGTCCGGACGTCTCGACGGGTACTGGGAACGAGGCCTTTCTCAGTGGGATATGGCGGCTGGCATCGTCATCCTCCGTGAATGCGGCGGGCTCGTTTCCGGCGCCACCGGCAATGGCGACATGATGGAAACCGGATCGATCGTCGCCGGCAACGAGACGATCCACGCAGCGCTCATCGCCAATATCGCCGCCGCCCGGCGGGCATAGGCTTTCGAACCAGCGGGGCATCATCATTTTGGCGTTTCTCTCGCATCACAAATCACGCTACGTTTGTCCGGGGGACGCGGAGAGAGGCTAACGACGTGCTCGTTTTCAGGCGCCGCCGGCGCGAGTATGACCCGTACAAGCTCGCCAGCCCGCAGGTCTATCTCTGGCGGATGACGATCTTCCTGATCATCACCGCTTTCATCGCCCTCATCCTCTACCAGCAGGTCCTTACCGCGTTTCGCTCCAACCCCGGCCTGAACAGCGTCATCATCGCTGTTCTCTTCATCGGTATCGGCCTTTCATTCCGCCAGATCTTTCGGCTCTTTCCCGAAATCCGCTGGGTGAACACCTTCCGCGTCGCCGAACCCGGCGTTGAAGCGGAGCGTCCGCCGATCCTGCTCGCGCCGATGGCGACGCTTCTCGGCGACCGCATCGGGCGCATGGCGATTTCGACGGCAACCATGCGGTCGATCCTCGACTCGATCCAGATGCGCCTCGACGAAGATCGCGACATGGGTCGCTACCTAACCAGCCTTCTGATTTTCCTCGGGCTGCTCGGCACCTTCTGGGGCCTTCTGCAAACCGTAAGCTCGGTCGCCAACACCATCCAGTCGCTCGACGTTTCGTCATCTAACACCGGCGTCATTTTCGAAGACCTGAAAGCCGGCCTCGCTGCGCCGCTACAGGGCATGGGCGTCGCCTTCTCGTCCTCGCTCTTCGGCCTCGCAGGCTCGCTGATCCTCGGCTTCCTCGACCTGCAGGCGGGCCAGGGCCAGAACATGTTCTACAACGATCTCGAGGATTGGCTGTCGACGGTCACCGACCTCGACCCCGAAATGCTCGAGGGCCGCGGCACCGGGGCAACCACCGCCGAGGACCTTCGCGTCGCCATCGAGCGCCTGTCGCGCACCATCCAGGACGGCAAGGGCGGCGCTGCAGCGGGTGTGGGCGAGACCGGCGGCGCCAGCACCCAGCGCGCGACGACCGCCATGGCCAACCTCGCCGAGGGCATTCAGGGTCTCGTCCAGCACATGCGGAGCGAACAGCAGGTTGTGCGGAGCTGGGTCGAAACCCAGTCGGAACAGCAGAAAGAAGTCCACGCCGTCCTCGACACCATCGCCAAGGCCCTACAGTCGCCGCCGAAGGCGGCCGAGTAACAGGCGATGGCAGCACGTGGACGCCGCATCAATGCGCGCAGCGACTATTGGCCGGCCTTCGTCGACGTTCTCACCAACCTTCTGCTGGTCTTCATTTTCCTCTTGTCGATTTTCGCCCTCGTCCAGTTCCTGCTCTCCCGCGAAATCACCGGCAAGGACACGGTACTTCAGCGCCTCAACGCGCAGATCGCCGAGCTGACCGAAATGCTGGCGCTGGAGAAGGCATCGACGAGCGAGGCATCCGACAATCTCGCCAATCTCACCGCCAGCCTTGCCACCACCGAGAGCGAGAAGAACCGGCTGCAGGGACTCCTCGACGAACAGTCGAGCGCTTCGGCGAGCGCCGGCGGACAGGTCGCCACCCTGACCGGCCAACTCGACTCCGAGAAGCAGGTGAGCCAGCGGGCGCTCGCTCAGGTCGAATTGCTGAACCAGCAGATCGCCGCGCTCCGCCGCCAGATCGCCGCGATTGAAACCGCGCTCGCCGCGTCGGAGGACAAGGACAAGCAGAGCCAGACGCAGATTTCCGACCTTGGCCGGCGGCTGAATGTTGCGCTTGCGCAGCGCGTGCAGGAGCTGGCCCGCTTCCGCTCCGACTTCTTCGGTCGCCTTCGCCAGATTCTCGGTGATCGGCCCGATATCCGCGTTGTCGGCGACCGCTTCGTCTTCCAGTCGGAGGTGCTGTTTGCTACCGGTTCCGACGAGATCAGCCCGGCCGGCGTCGGCGAGCTTCAAAAACTCGCTGAGGCGGTCTCGCAACTCGCGATCGAGATCCCGGCAGACATCGCCTGGGTGCTGCAGGTGAATGGCCACACCGACAAACGCCCGATCACAAGCACCACCGGCAGATTCCGCTCGAACTGGGACTTGTCAGCCGCCCGCGCCATCTCTGTGGTGCGCTTCCTTGTCGATCATGGCATCGCGCCGGAGCATCTGGTGGCCGCCGGCTACGGCGAATTCCAGCCGCTGGAGGAAGGCGACACCGAAGAGGCGCTGGCCAAGAACCGCCGCATCGAGTTGAAGGTCACGGAACGGTAAGGTTGCCTGGCCGGTCCGGCGAGGCTATACCCTCCGCCAAACGCCGCCCGGCTCTGCCGCCGGCCCAACATTTCCAAGCCAATTCGAGGCTTCCGCCATGAAGAAAGACATCCATCCCGACTATCACGAGATCAAGGTCGTGATGACCGACGGGACTGCGTACACCACCCGCTCGACCTATGGCGAGGCGGGCGCGACGCTAACCCTCGACATTGACCCGAAGACTCACCCGGCGTGGACCGGCGGCGGGCAGCACATCGTCGACCGCGGCGGCCGCGTGTCGCGCTTCAAGAGCCGGTACAAGGGATTCATGGAGAGCAAGTAACGCTCGCTAGAGCGGCTTGAATCAAAACCCCGGCCTCGCGCCGGGGTTTTTGTTTGCGGGACCGCTGGCGGGAGCTACTCGCCGCCGCCGAAGGCTTCGGCGATAC
>JAYTZZ010000156.1:0-3854 GCA_043741595.1 Hyphomicrobiales bacterium
CACGCGTTGCCTGGCCGCTGGTTCGAACAGGCGGCCCTCCTCAACGGTGCGAGTTGTCTTGAGTGGGTTGCCCGCCTCATCTGTGAGGCAGATGTCACATTGCTCCTCGCCCGCGTGGAAGCGAGGTTCAAGGGGCCGTCCGCGGTGATCTTCCTGCCTTATCTGTCCGGCGAACGGACGCCGCTCAACGATCCGGATGCGCGTGGCGTCTTCGCCCATCTCGAATACGCCACTGGTCCGCTAGATCTGGTTCACGCCGTGCTGGAAGGCGTGGCCTTCTCGTTGATCGATGGGCAGCTCGCGTTCGGCGATGGCGTTCGCGGTGCCGTTCCCATGATTGGCGGCGGTGCGCGGAGCCGGTTTTGGATGAAGATCATCGCCTCGGCCCTCGGCCGTCCATTGCAGCGCGTGGCGCATGTCGACGCCGGCCCGGCGTTTGGCGCCGCCCGTCTCGCTCGATTGGCGTTGACCGGGGAAACGCTCGAATCTGTTTGCGACAAGCCGAAGGTGGAGGAGACGATCGAGCCGGACGTGGCGCTCAACCTCGCATACGAGGCACGCTTCGAGACTTTCCGCGCCGTCTATCGTTCGCTCAGGCGAGCTCGCGAAGCCACGGCGGGTTCGCTCCCGGCCGCGACACGGTGACCGCAGCCGCCTTGGCGGCGAAGGTGAGTACGTCGGTCAATTGCGCGACGGTCAGTGCTGCGACCGCGGATTTACTCATCAGCTTACGCTTGTCGAGGCGTGCCAGAACGCCCGCGGTGAAGGTGTCGCCGGCGCCGATGGTGTCGACGACCTTGACTGCAGGGGTGGGTACCTTTGCGGACGCGCTCTGAGAGATCGCTACTGCACCCTCAGCGCCATTGGTGAGGATGACGAGCTTCGTGCCCATCCCCAGCCACCGGTTGGCAAGATCATCGAAGGCGCCGTCTGGCGTGATCCACGCCAGATCCTCATCGCTCAGCTTGATGATGTCGGTCATCGCTGCCAGCCGGTCGATGCGCGCCAGATAGCCGTCGCGATTGTGGATGAGAGTCGGGCGGACGTTGACGTCGAGCGAGATTACCCGGTCGCGCTGCTCGCGGCGCATGAGTTCCTCAAACGCCGAGCCGCATGGCTCCTCGGCGAGGCTGAATGAGCCGAAGTGCAGCGCGGTCACCGTCTTCGGCAGTGCCGGCAGGTCGATATCTGTGAGCATACGGCCGGCGGAGCCTTCGTCAAAAAATGCGTAACGCGCATTGCCATCAACCAGGCTGACGAAGGCAAGCGTCGTCGGCCGCGTGCTGATGTGAGCGAGGGTCGTGTCGACGCCGGAATCGTGAAGAGCAAGGCGCAGCGTCTCGCCGAAAAGGTCGCTCGACAGGCCGCCGAAAAAGCCGCCCTTCGTATCAAGGCGGGCGATCGCGATGGCGACGTTGAACGGCGAGCCGCCGGGGAAGGCACCGAACGTGGGCGTACCGTCAGCCGCCTTTCGCGGCAGGAAATCGATCAGCGCTTCGCCGCAGGAAACGATCATCGGCAACCCTAGCACGCGCGCAGGCCGCAGAAAGATGGCCTTCTCGATGTGAATCTAATGTTAACCAAATCCTGCAAATTGCGTGTCAATTCAATGGGGTAGCCGGTACAAGGCAGGCGAGGATCCGGGTTTCCCGGGGATTGGTTCGGCGGCCATTCAAAATGCTCATTTCACAACGGACTGAAGCTGTGCTCGACGACCGTGTCGGCATGGACGATGCATTTCCATCGGCGCACCCGGTGGCGGCGATCCAATCGGCGCGCGGCGCCATCAACCTTTCCGTCGCCGACGACCTCTCCACTGTCGCGGATGAATGGAAGGAATTCGAGGCGTCCGCCGATTGTACGGCTTTCCAGAGCTTCGCCTGGCACGCGGCTTGGCAGAAATGCGTCGGGGCGCTCACAGGCGTCATTCCGGCGATTGTTGTTGGCCGCAAATGCGATCGCATCCTTTTCATCATGCCGCTTGCGGTCGAGCGCGGGAGACTTGCGAGCCGCCTTGTGTGGCATGGCTCGGACCTCTGCGATTATAATGTGCCTCTGCTTGCGCCTGATTTTTCCGCCGTTGTGGCGGCGCCCGGAGCTTTTGTTGCCGTCTGGCAGGACGTGGTCGCGCGATTGCAGGCCGACTCCCGCTTTCGCCACGACGTAGTTGTCTTCACCAAAATGCCGGAGACTGTCGGCGCCCAGACGAATCCGTTCGCGGCGCTCCCCACCACGCTCAATCCGAGTGGTGCGTACGCAACGCCGCTCACCGAGGACTGGGACTCGTTCTACGCGTCAAAGCGCTCGGCCACGACGCGCCGGAGTGAGCGCGCCAAGCGCAAGCGCCTCGCCGAGTTCGGCGAGGTTCGCTTCGTGACGGCCGAGAAACCGGCGGAGATCGTTGCTACGTTGACGCGGCTTGTCGATCAGAAGTCGAAGCAATTCGCCCGTATGGGCGTCGAGGATATTTTCCTCAAGCCGGGCTACCGCGACTTTTTCTTCGATGTCGCGAGCAATCCGTCAGCCAGCTGCATCGCCCATGTCAGCCGGCTGGAAGTCGGCGAGACGGTCGCGGCGGCGAACCTCGGCCTCGTTTTCGGCAATCGCTATTATCACGTTCTGGCCAGTCACGACCTCGGTCCGGTTTCGCGGTTCAGTCCCGGCGTGGCGCACCTCCACGATCTCATGCGCTTCGCCATTCTCCGCAAATGCGTCGCTTTCGATTTCACCATCGGCGACGAGGGTTACAAACGCGGATGGAGCCATGCCACCATCCTGCTGCACGATCATCGCCGTGCGGCATCCATCCGGGGATGGGCGGTTCTGTTGCCGTCGTTGTTGCTTGTTCGCGCCAAGCGATTGATCAAGCAGACGCCGATTCTCTGGCGGATGGCGCAGGCGACGCGGTCGCTTATCGCGCGCCTGGCACGGCCGGCGGAGGTGGCGGACAGCGCTCCCGAGACCGCCGAGTCGTGATAGTGAACCCCGCGGGGTAGCTGCCCGTCGCCGAGTGCGATGCGTCGGCTATGGTTTCCTGACGACGAGGATGTGGACATCCGTTGCGAGGCGGAACGGAAACTCCGCACCCAGCCTATCCAGCCATCGCGTCAGGGTGCGATGGATTCTCAGCGAAGCAGTCTCGCTCAACAATCGCTTGTGATTGAAGCGCAGTGGCCCAAAGCCGATGCCTTTGAAGGCATCCAGCGCCAGACCGCTCCGCTCGACGACGTGGCGCACTTCCGAATAGCTCATGGTGTTGCCGATGCGGAATTGCTTGCCGGCGAGGCCGAGAAATCGCTTCGCCTTCTTGAATGCGAACCGGAGCGGGCCGACGGGGTCGCTGACCATCAGATTCTTTTCGTTGCGATAGGTTACGATCGCCGTTCCACCCGGCTTCAGGAGACGGTGGATTTCCCGGATGATGGTTTCGTAGTCCTCGACGTAACTGATGACGCCGAGGCACACGGCGCAGTCGAGCGTTGCGTCGGCCAACGGAACCGAACGGATGTCGCAGCGTACAAGGCGGCTCTGCCCGCCTATCCGCTCGGCGGCTTTGGCGAGCATGTCGGCCGAATAGTCGAACCCGACGGTGTCGTAGCCCCGTTTCAGCAGCTCCGAAATGGTCGGGCCGGCGCCGCACCCGAGATCGCAGATCCGGGCGGTAGTGTCATATCGGCTGGCGACGTAGTTGACGGCGAAATCGCGTCTCAGGCGAAAGAACTCGTCTTCAAGATTCTCCGTCTGGCGCGCATACATGCCGTCCCACTTGAGCAAGTCCTCTTTGGGCGAGAACCGCGATTGAACTTCGTCTTTCCAGCCCATTTGACCCGCTCGCGTATTGTCGGGGGCCTAAT
>JAYTZZ010000157.1:0-8950 GCA_043741595.1 Hyphomicrobiales bacterium
CAGGTCTTCCTGAATCTGGTCAAGAACGCGGCGGAAGCGATTGGCGACGCGCCAGACGGCGAAATCGTACTGACTACCGCCTTCAAGCCAGGCTTCCGCCTTTCAGTCCCGGGTAATCCAAGCAAAATCACGCTGCCGCTCGAGTTTTGCGTGCGCGACAACGGAGGCGGCGTGCCGGAAGAACTGGTCCCCCATCTTTTCGAGCCGTTCGTAACTACCAAGGCGAACGGAACCGGCCTCGGGCTGGCGCTCGTCGCCAAGATCATCCGCGACCACGGCGGCGTCATAGAATGCGAGTCGCAGCCGAAACGAACAACGTTGCGCGTGTTGATGCCGGCTTACGTCGGCCCAACCACCGATTCCAAGGACGATTGACATGCCGCTCGGCAACATTCTGGTCGCTGACGATGACGCTGCTATCCGCACGGTCCTCAACCAGGCCCTGTCGCGGGCGGGTTATTCCGTGCGGCTGACGTCGAGCGCCGGAACACTCTGGCGGTGGGCGAGCGAGGGCGAGGGCGACCTTGTTATCACCGACGTGGTGATGCCTGACGAAAACGCTTTCGACCTCCTGCCGCGAATCAAACGCGTCCGTCCGGATCTTCCGATTATCGTAATGAGCGCACAGAACACGTTCATGACCGCGATCCGCGCCTCGGAGCGGGGCGCCTATGAGTATCTCCCGAAGCCATTTGACCTGAAGGAGCTGATCGCCATTGTCGGGCGCGCATTGTCAGAGCCTAAGGGAAAGCGCCCCGCCGCTCCTGTCGACGATCCGGCCGACGCGATTCCCCTCATCGGGCGCTCGGCCGCGATGCAGGACATCTACCGGGTGCTAGCCCGCCTGATGCAGACAGATCTCACTGTGATGATCGCCGGCGAGTCCGGCACGGGCAAAGAATTGGTTGCCCGCGCTCTGCATGACTATGGCAAACGGCGGAATGGTCCGTTCGTAGCTATCAACATGGCGGCGATCCCGCGTGATTTGATCGAGGCGGAATTGTTCGGTCATGAGAAGGGTGCGTTCACAGGCGCTCAGGCGCGGAGCGCCGGTCGCTTCGAACAGGCTGACGGTGGCACCCTTTTCCTCGATGAGATCGGCGACATGCCAATGGAGGCGCAAACACGGCTCCTCCGTGTGCTCCAGCAGGGCGAATACACGACGGTTGGCGGCCGGACAGCGATCAAAACGGACGTGCGCATCATCGCCGCCACCAACAAAGACCTGCGCATCCTGATCAATCAGGGACAGTTCCGCGAGGATCTCTTCTTCCGGGTAAACGTCGTGCCTATCCGCTTGCCGCCATTGCGCGAGCGCAGCGAAGATGTGCCCGATCTCATTCGCCATTTCTTTGCGCTCGTCGAGCGGGAGGGTTTGCCGGCAAAACGCATCGAGCCGGCGGCCGTCGAACGACTCAAGCGCTACCGCTGGCCTGGCAACGTGCGCGAGCTGGAAAATCTGGTGAGACGGCTCGCGGCGCTCTATCCCCAGGAGACGATCACAGAAAACATCATCGAGACGGAGCTTGATCAACCGAACCTGCCGACGGCGCAGAGTGAGGACACCGTCGATGCAACACTCTCAGGCTCGGTCGAGCGTCACCTCAACACTTACTTCCAGGGGTTCGGCGAAAGTCTTCCCCCTCCGGGTCTCTACCACCGCATCCTGCGGGAAATTGAGATGCCCCTGATTGGAGTGGCTCTCGCCGCTACTCACGGCAACCAGATCAAGGCCGCGGAGCTTCTCGGGGTTAATCGCAACACGCTCCGCAAGAAAATCCGGGAGCTCGACATTCCGGTGATCCGCAGCGCCCGATAGAGACTGCCCTGCTGCTGTTGTTTTTTGATCACAATCTTGTTGCAATTCAGTCCCAGTGTGGCCTACGCCTTGGTTTGGGCCACCTGTGGCAAGGAAGCGACAGATTGCAATGACGGCTGAAGCGGCACCTCTCGCCGACCCCCTTGCGGACCACAGCGAAGACCGACCGGCGTTCGAGTTTACGCGCCTCATCCGGGCCTCTGGCTATGTCGCCGTAGTTCTCGCGCTAGCGACCGCCGGCGGGACATTCTTCATTCTCATGGGGCTGACGCCCATCGCGCCGACCCCGGGCGTGGTGTTCACGGCGATGGTCGCCAACGGCGCGATCGTCCTCTACCTCCTCCTCGTCGTCGCGTGGGAGGTCGTCAGTCTCTTTGTTGCCAATCGTCGCGGGCGGGCCGCTGCGCGCCTGCATATCCGGATCGTCGTGCTTTTCAGCCTCGTCTCGGCGGCGCCGGCGGTGCTGCTTGCTGTCGCCGCAAGCTTCTCGCTCGATCGCGGCCTCGACAATTGGTTCTCGACCCGGACCCGAGCGATCGTCGACAACTCGCTGTCGATTGCGCAAGCGTATGCGGAGCAACAGGCGATACAGTTGCGGATCGACACTTCGGCGGTTCGCAAGGAACTTGAACGAGCCCCCTCGCTCCTCAGCGAGGATCCCAAGCGGTTCGAAGTTTTCTTCGCCGCGCTCGCCCAGGAACGCAACTTACCGGGCGTGTTCCTTGTCGGTGGTGACGGTGGGCTTGTCGCCCAGGCGACATCGACGTCGCGCAGCGATTTTCCCCCGCCGCTGCAATCGGCGATCAGCCAGGCAAAACAAACGCCTCAAGACGTCGGCATCATCACGCCGGGCACAACCAATATCATCGGCGCGATCACGGTGCTGACCGGATACGACGACTTGTTGCTCTACGTCGCCCGGCCTATCGACGCGAAGGTGGCTGGCTATCTGGCAATGACCAACGACAACGTCGCCGAGTACCGTATTCTTGAGCAAACCCGTTTCGGGATGCAGTTGGCGTTCGGTATTCTTTTCCTCGGCATTACCGTTGTCGTACTGTTGTCTGCGATCTGGCTCGGCATTGGCCTCGCCAACCGTCTGGTTGCACCAATCCGCCGGCTGATCGATGCCGCCAAGGAAGTGTCCGCCGGCAATCTCCGTGTGCAAGTCGAGCCGCGCAATTCCGACGGTGACGTCGGCGCGCTCGGCACAACCTTCAACAACATGACGGCCGAACTCCGCAGCCAGCGCGAGCAGTTGATCGCGGCCAGCGAACTCAACGACAGCCGCCGTCGCTTCACCGAGGCGGTGCTGTCGGGGGTCACAGCGGGCGTCATCGGCATCGATTCCGAGGGCCGTGTCACGATTGCCAATCGCACAGCCCTTCACATTCTCGACGCCCCGGAGGGGACCATCGGCGCAGCAATTGCCGATATCGTTCCCCAGCTGGGTACCGTCGTGAGCAACGCATTGCGTGACGGGCGTCCCGAGCACCGCGATCAAATCGCGATCATCCGTGGTGGCCGCGAGCGTACCATCAACATCAGGGTCACCACCGAGCGCGCGACCGGTCAGGCGCATGGTTATGTTGTTACCCTCGATGACATAACCGACCTCGTCACCGCGCAACGTTCCTCCGCGTGGGCCGACATCGCCCGGCGCATCGCCCACGAGATCAAGAACCCACTAACTCCGATTCAGCTTTCCGCTGAACGCCTCAAGCGGAAATTCGGCAAGGTCATCACCGACGACCGCGAAGTGTTCGATCAATGCACCGACACAATTATCCGGCAGGTGGGCGATATCGGCCGAATGGTCGATGAATTTTCTTCATTCGCGCGCATGCCAAAGCCGGCGATCGTCATTGGCAACCTGTCCGACGCTATCCGCGAGGCGGTCTTCCTCATCAGCGTGTCGCAACCTGACATCGCCTTCGATACAAGCCTGCCGGATGAGCCGCTTCACGGCCGCTTCGACGCCCGTCTCATGGGACAGGCGCTAGCCAATGTCATCAAGAACGCAACTGAGGCGATCGCCGCGGTGCCGCCGACCACAGACTATAAGGGCAGGGTGGCGGTATCGGCTCGCAACGAGAGCGGCTCGATCGTTGTAGACATTGTCGACAATGGCATCGGCCTGCCGCGCGAAAACCGCCAGCGGCTTCTGGAGCCTTACGTCACCACGCGGGAGAAGGGCACCGGCCTCGGTCTCGCCATTGTGACCAAGATCATTGAGGAACACGGTGGGCGTGTTGAACTGCTCGACGCACCAACCGAGGCGGAGGGCAGTCACGGCGCGATGATTCGCATCACCCTGCCTCGGGTCGAAACCTCCTCGGACGCAATTGCTCCTGAGGAAATGAACATTGCTGTTGGTTGAGCGCGAGAGTCGGGGAAGCATGGCGTCGGATATTCTGATCGTTGACGATGAAGCTGATATTCGCGATCTCGTGGCGGGTATCCTGACTGACGAGGGCCACGGCACGCGCACGGCCGCGGACTCCGATACAGCTCTCAGCGAAATCGCCGGTCGGCGTCCGTCGCTGGTCTTCCTGGACATCTGGCTCCAAGGTAGTCGGCTCGACGGACTGGCGCTCCTCGACGAGGTCAAGAAGGAGCACGCCGATCTGCCCGTCATCATGATTTCGGGGCATGGCAATATCGAGACAGCGGTCTCGGCGATCAAGCGCGGCGCCTACGACTACATCGAAAAGCCGTTCAAATCGGATCGGCTGGTGCTTGTCGCCGAACGCGCTCTTGAGGCTTCCAAGCTCCGCCGCGAAGTGAAGGCGCTGCGCGAGCGGGCGGGGGAGGCCCGACAGCTTCTGGGCGCCTCGGCGGCGATGAACCATTTGCGCACGATGATCGAGAAGATAGGCCCGACCAACAGCCGCATCATGATTTCTGGCGCTTCCGGCGCCGGCAAGGAGCTTGTGGCACGGGCGATCCATGAATTGTCGACACGGAAGCAGGGTCCGTTCGTCGTGCTAAATGCGGCGACCATCACGCCGGAAAGGATGGAGCACGAGCTTTTTGGCACGGAGCCTTCCAACGGAGATGCGCGCAAGGTCGGCGCTTTGGAAGAAGCCCATGGCGGTACGCTCTACCTCGATGAAGTCGGCGACATGCCGCGAGAGACGCAAAACAAGATCCTGCGCGTGCTCGTGGATCAGACTTTCCAGAGGGTTGGCGGCACCAACCGAGTCACGGTCGATGTCCGCATTATCTCTTCCACCGGGAGGGATCTCGAGCACGAGATAAGCGAAGGCACATTCCGCGAGGATCTTTTCCATCGCCTCGCCGTCGTGCCGCTGCGTGTACCTGCACTGGCCGAGCGACGCGAGGATATTCCGTTGCTCGTTCGCCATTTCGTCGAGCAGATTTCCCGATCGACGGGACTGCCGCCGCGCCCAATTGGCGACGACGCCATGGCGGTGCTGCAGGCGCACGACTGGCCGGGGAACATCCGCCAGCTTCGCAACAACGTTGAACGCCTGATGATTCTTGCTCGCGGCGATGCCTCCGAAACGATCACCGCCGACCACCTGCCAGCTGAAATAGGCGAGATGCTGCCGACGACACCGGGGCGGGCAGGGGGCGAGCATCTGATGTCGATGCCGCTTCGCGACGCCCGGGAAATTTTCGAACGCGAATACCTGACTGCGCAGGTGAACCGGTTCGGCGGGAATATATCGCGGACCGCCGAGTTCGTCGGCATGGAGCGCTCGGCGCTACATCGCAAACTGAAGTCGCTTGGCGTCAGCTAGGCGTCCGATGTCGCGGATTGCCTATGTCAACGGTCGCTACGTGCCGCACGGTCAAGCGGCCGTCCACGTCGAAGATCGCGGTTACCAATTCGGCGATGGCGTGTACGAAGTATGCGAAGTTCTCGGCGGCCGTTTGATCGATGAACAACGGCACATGACCCGGCTCGGCCGCTCGCTCAGAGAGCTCGGCATTCGCTGGCCGATGACACCTGCTGCGTTGGGTGTCGTGCTCCGCGAAGTCGTGCGCAGGAACCTCGTCACCGAAGGTCTTGTCTATCTCCAGATCACTCGCGGCGTAGCGCCGCGCGACCACGCTTTTCCGATTCCTGGAGTTGCGCCCGCACTGGTCGTCACGGCGCGTACCCTTGCTCTTGCTCCTCGCGATGAACGCGCGGCGAGAGGGGTCAATGTCGTAACTGTTCCCGACGACCGCTGGGAACGGGTCGACATCAAGTCGATCGCGCTCCTGCCGAACGTGTTTGCCAAGCAGCACGCGCGGGAAGCCGGCGCGTTCGAGGCGTGGTTCGTCGATAAAGATGGCTTCGTTACTGAAGGCTCGAGCACCAACGCGTGGATCGTGGCGGCGAATGGCGCCCTCGTCACCCGGCCAGCGGAGAGCGGCATCCTGCGGGGCATCACCCGCTCGGTGCTCGTCGATCATGCTGGGCGCGAGCGGCTGCGATTGGAGGAACGGCGGTTTTCAGTCGCGGAGGCGCTGGGTGCGCGCGAGGCGTTCCTGACCTCAGCGACAGCCAACGTCACGCCGATAATCAAGATCGATGGAAAGAAAGTAGGCAACGGCCGCCCTGGTCCGATCGCCGCCGCGCTTCGAGCAGCATTCCGGAACGCCGCGGAGACAGCACCCGCGTGGTCGACGATCTCCGGAGGCCACACCGGGTCGGACAATTGACCGTCCGGACAAATTCACGCCACAAAAATGGATGGTGACGCGGGCACCAACTGTCGGCACACTGGCTGGCTGCTTGGTCGTTGACCCAAGAATGCGACTAACGCCCCCGAAAGCGGGAAAAAACACTGAAGAGCGACGAAAATGGCGGACCGCGCACAAAATCTACAGGACACTTTTCTCAATCATGTTCGCAAGCAAAAGACGCCGCTGACGATCTTTCTGGTCAACGGCGTCAAGCTTCAGGGGATCGTCACCTGGTTCGATAATTTCTGCGTCCTGCTTAGGCGGGACGGGCATTCCCAGCTCGTCTACAAACACGCGATCTCGACGATCATGCCGGGCGCACCACTTCAATTGTTCGAACCGGGCGAAGAGGGAGCCAGCGATCGGGAAGCGGATTGACCGAACTCGAAGAAGCAACCGAAAAACCCACGCAACCTGACAGACCGGCCGGAGCGCCCGAGCGCGCCCTCGTGCTCGTTCCGGTATCTCGGAGCCGTGCCAGAGCGACCGCACGCGACGCTGATGCGCGGGTGGAAGAGGCGGCTGGCCTCGCCCGCGCCATCGACCTGGACGTTGTCGATGCGTTTGCCGTCCCGCTCGCTGTGCCGCGTCCGGCGACCCTGCTTGGCTCCGGCAAGGTCGAGGAGATCGGGAAACGCGTAACTGACGAACATATCGGCCTCGTCATCGTCGACGGCGTTCTGTCGCCCGTTCAGCAGCGCAATCTGGAGAAGGCGTGGAAGGCAAAAGTCATCGACCGCACGGGTCTCATTCTCGAAATTTTCGGGGAGAGGGCGCAGACAAGCGAGGGTACGCTCCAGGTCGAACTCGCCCACCTCAACTATCAGAAAAGCCGGCTCGTACGATCGTGGACCCACCTTGAGCGCCAACGTGGCGGCTTCGGCTTCCTCGGCGGCCCCGGCGAGACGCAGATCGAAGCCGACCGGCGCGCGCTCGAACAGCGCATCGCCCGCATCGAGCGTGATCTGGAAACCGTCGTCACTCGGCGGCGTCAGCAGCGCAAGAACCGCAAGAAAGCAGCCGAGGGACTCGTTGCTCTCGTCGGCTACACCAACGCCGGCAAATCGACCCTGTTCAACGCTCTGACGCAGGCGGATGTGTTCGCCGACAATCGCCTGTTCGCGACCCTCGATCCGACGCTTCGCAAGATCGATCTGCCGCACGGATCGTCAGCCGTGATTTCGGATACAGTCGGGTTCGTCTCCGACCTGCCGACGACGCTGGTGGCAGCATTCCGAGCTACGTTGGAGGAGGTGGTCGAGGCCGATATCATCTTGCACGTCCGCGACATTGCCCATCCGGACAGCGACGCGCAGGCGGCCGACGTCGCCGCAGTCCTCACCGAGCTGGACGTCGATGTGACCGCGCCGGCGAAGGTCATAGAGGTGTGGAACAAGATCGATCTTCTGCCCGTGGCGCAGCGTCCGCCGCGTATGACGCCGGCCCGTGCGAACGGCGAGGGCAACACACCGGCGATCATCGCCGTCTCCGCGCTGACCGGCGAAGGCTTGCCTGAGCTTCTCCAGCTAATCGAACAGCGCATCGCCGCTGGGCGGCGCACCTATCGCGTCGAGCTGACAGGAGCCGGGCTTGGCGATCTCCACAAGCTCTACGAGATGGGCGAGGTGCTCGACCGGCAAGACACCGCCGAGGGCGCTACCGTAGCGTCCGTGCGCGTTCCGGCCGATCGGGACGCGCAGTTCCGAAAGGCATTTCCGGCAGCTCGGTCAGCGGAGTAGTCAGTCGTCCGCCTTCGCCTTTTGCCAGAGCGCCTCCATCTCGTCGAGGGTCGCATCTGCTGGTGAGCGTCCCACGGCGGCGAGGGTCATCTCGATTACGGCAAAGCGTCTCACAAACTTGGTGTTGGTGCGCCTGAGCGCCTGATCGGCGTCAACGTTGAGATGGCGCGCAAGGTTCGCGGCGGCAAACAGAAGATCGCCAATTTCATCCTCAAGGCGTTCGTGCGATGCGCCATCAATTTCGACCTCGATCTCGGCAAGCTCCTCGCGGAGCTTGGCAAGGACCGCCTTTGGGTCGTTCCAGTCGAAACCGACCGTGGACGCTTTCTGCTGCAGCTTCACGGCGCGGATAAGCGCGGGAAGGGCGATGGGCACCCCGTCGAGGACGCTCTTCGCGGCGGGTTGGGTCTTGCCGCGTTCGCGCTTCTCCTCGGCCTTAACGCGTTCCCAGACTTCCTTCGCGTGACCTGCCGCCTTCGCTGTCTCATCGCCGAAGACGTGGGGATGGCGGCGGATCATTTTGGTCGTGATCGCTTCGACGACGTCGGGGAACGCAAAGGCGCCGCTCTCCTCAGCGAGTTGTGCGTGGTAGACGACCTGCAGGAGCAGGTCGCCCAGTTCATCGCGGAGTTCGCCCAAGTCATTTTGTGCGATCGCTTCGGCGACCTCATAGGCCTCTTCGATCGTGTAC